>BNTQ01000001.1 GCA_025996715.1 Bacteroidia bacterium
CAATGGGCAGTAAAATGGGGAAGATTTTTAAAGGAACGCAGCATTGACAAAAAGAGTGGTAAAAGTTATTTTATCCATAAAAGATTACGCAGTGCTTATCACAGCATTCAACGAAATATGCCGTATTTATGGACTTTTTATGATAATATGGACCTTGGTATCCCCAATACAAATAATGGCTTAGAGGGGCAATTTACGGACTTAAAAACAAAACTTAGAAATCATAATGGCTTATCAAAAGAACATAGAAAAATTTTTATTGATGAGTACTTTAGAAACAGCTTTCGTTAGGTTCTTTGCCTGTACAGGCAAAGAACCTAACGAAAACCAGCCTACTTTTTGACCATTAAACAAATTTAAGGCGTTTTCAGCCTACTTTTTGACCATTAAGCCTGTAATGGGAAAGTTTTGTACCTTTGCAGAAACAAATATAATCATTTAATTATGAATAGAATAACCATTAACACTAACATTTGCCACGGACAACCTTCTATTAGGAATATGCGCTTCACTGTGGCTCAATTGTTAGAATTAGTAGCCGCAGGCATGACCCCTGATGAAATTTTGGCAGATTATCCTTATCTTGAGCAGGAGGATATTGCTGCATCGCTTCGTTATGCTGCCCTCACGTTGAGCCATAAAGATATGTTATCTTTCGGCAAAGTTGCCTAAAATCAAATGCTAATGGAATACCGTTTTTTAGTAGATACACAACTACCGTTTTCATTGGTTAGGTTTTTTGCACCTCATCACTATCCACCAATTATTTCTTGTTCGTACTCAACGAATGGTTTTGCTAACTCGCAATAATGTCATTGTTTATGGTTAAATACTCTTCCGTTGACCATCCACATTGCATACCTTCCCGGCAGGCATTTATATTGTAAAGGTGGGCAATAAAACGGCAAAGGTGGTGAAACAATAACCACCCACCCCCTAACCCCCAAAGGGGGAACGCCAGAGTAAAAGCCCTCACCTTTTTGGTGAGGGCTTTTCTTGTGGCACGAACTTGGTACAAAAAAAATCATAAAATTGTTGGATTTTCAAAATTTTCAACAAATTTAATATGTAAATATCTGTTTTCTAATTCGTTGTTTTCGCCGAATATCACATTGCCCAAAAAGCGCATTAGATATTCTTGTGTGGCATAGATTTTATTTTGAGTGTCGTTGTAATTGGCTCTTACAAGTGCATTGCGGAAATACCACGAATGTTGGGCAAACATATCGTTTTCAACTTCAAAACCGAAAGTGCGAAGGTATTTAATGGCAAAAACGGCGGTTGTGCGCGTGTTGCCTTCGCCAAAAATATGTGCCTGCCAGATATTGGATATAAATTTTGCAATGTGCTCCACTGTTTCACGTGGAGTCAATCCTTTGTAATCGAACGCTTTTTCTTGATTGAAATCGTGTTCTAAGGCATCACGCAAACGATAGAAACTTGCATACATCACACTTTTGCCGTCGAGCACCCATTCTTTTTTTGAAATATCATAGTCGCGAATTTTTCCGGCAAACTTGTAAGTGCCGCTAAACAGTCGTTGGTGGATGTTGATAAGTTCAACATACGAAAACGTGAACGTTTTTTCTCCTAAAACTTCCGCTATACGCGCCGACACTTTATCTGCTTCTTCTGTGCGGTCGTCATTTGTAGAGACGCGGCGCGCCGCGTCTCTACGGTAATAGGCATCAATGCGGGACTTTACCTCGCCTATTGTGATTTTTCCCTCAATGTTTTCTTTGGCGGTCTCAATCAGATAAGCCGAAGGCGTTAAGCCATCCACCTGTTGCAAACCGATAGCCGTTTGCCAGATTTGGCTTTTCTCTATTTTGTCAGGCTCGCCCAGTCTTAGATATTCGTCAAAATCATTCATTCAATTGCATTGATTACTTGATATTTATCCCTACAAAGGTAAGAACTTTTTTGATAATTTTATATCGTCCAATAGGTTAATTGTGTCCTACTCACTATCTTTGTAGTTTCGTTTTTACAGAATTAAAAAATGAATTTTACCATAGAGGCAACGGATGCCGGTAGTAGTGCGCGATGCGGTGTTTTGCACACTCCGCATGGGGAGGTGCATACGCCCATTTTTATGCCTGTGGGTACGCTGGGCACGGTCAAGGGCGTGTTTCATAGAGATTTGGAGCGGGAAGCGGGTGCCGAAATTATTTTGGGCAATACCTATCACTTGTATTTGCGCCCGGGCACAAACATTTTGGAGGCTGCCGGAGGGTTGCATCAGTTTTCGGCGTGGCACAAGCCTATCCTTACCGACAGCGGCGGGTTTCAGGTGTTTTCGTTGGCAGCCAACCGCAAATTGAAGGAGGAGGGCTGCTTGTTTCAGTCGCACATTGATGGGTCGCGGCACTTGTTTACTCCCGAAAATGTAGTGGACACTCAGCGCAGCATTGGCGCCGACATTATGATGGCGTTGGACGAATGCCCTTCGGGCACTGCCGATTTTGAGTATGCCCAAAAATCATTAGACCTCACGCAACGCTGGCTGGCACGGTGTTTTGAGCGATTCAAAACAACTGCGCCCAAATATGGCTACGAGCAAGCCTTGTTTCCCATTGTGCAGGGTTGCGTTTATCCCGAATTGCGCAAAACGGCAGCCGAATATGCGATGAGTTTTTGTCCCCAAGGCTACGCCATTGGCGGCTTGGCAGTGGGCGAGCCTGCCGAGCAAATGTATCAAATGATAGAGGTGGTGAATGCCGTGTTGCCCGCCAGCAAGCCACGCTACCTCATGGGCGTGGGCACCCCCGAAAATCTCTTGGAAGCCATTGCTCGCGGCGTGGATATGTTTGATTGCGTGATGCCCACCCGCAATGCCCGCAACGGAATGCTGTTTACCAATCAAGGAATTATCAACATCCGCAACAAAAAATGGGAGCGTGATTTTTCGCCCATCGACAGCGATGGCATTACCTTTGTGGACAGCCAATACTCAAAAGCCTATCTGCGGCATCTGTTTGTGTGCAACGAAATGCTGGCGGCGCAAATTGCGAGTTTGCACAACTTGGGATTTTATTTGTGGTTGGTGCGCACTGCCCGCCGGCAAATCATTGCAGGCACATTTGCGCAGTGGAAAACACAAATGACCGCACAAGTGAAACAACGGCTATAAACCTGTTGTTTTGCCTCTTTATCCCCATTACTAACTACTACTTTTGAACTAAATCCTCATTTATGGGGATTGTGTAGTCTTTTTGCGTGCTTTACTTTTGCATCATAAAATAATTAACAAGAAATGAAGCAATTAAGTAAATATAAAATGATAGCATTAGCGAGCATTTTTTTGCCGCAAGTTCTATCTGCACAAACAGAAAAAGAAAATCCATTTATCTTTGAAGCCTCGTATGTGGGCGATGTGGTGGGCAACTTTGCGGGCGGCATCAAAACCGGCGCCGCCTACCTCGGTATGGCAAATCTCAAAATGGGTTTCGACACCAAAAAAGCCGGTTGGTGGAAAGGCGGCGAACTGTTTGTCAACGGCGGCAACACGCACGGCGGCGAGCCTTCGGCAACGCTTATCGGCGACTTTCAAGCGGCGTCAAACATTGAGGCGGGCAACCACACCTACCTCTTTGAATTGTGGTACCGTCAAACCATTGGCAAAGTGAGCATCACGGCAGGCTTGCAGGATTTGAATGCCGACTACGCCGCAAGCGAGGGCGGAAGCCTCTTCAACAACAGTTATTTTGGCATTCACTCGGTGTGCTCGGACAATATCTCTGTGCCCATTTTTCCGCTCACAGCGCTGGGGCTTAACGTGGGCTGGGACATCGCCGAAGACTATCGGTGGCAGGCTGTGGTGTTTGACGGCACGTCCTACGGTTGGGACGCGAATCCCTACAACGTAAAATGGTCGCTCAGCGCCGAAGACGGATTTTTTGCCGTAACGGAATTTCACTTGGGCAAAAGCCTTGTGAAAGGCAAAAACGGTAAGTACAAATTGGGTGCCTACCTGCATCGCTCGGAAATGATGCCGGGCGAAGTGTTGAAAAATTACGGTTTCTATTTTGTTGGCGACCAAGAAATTACTAACCAACTGTCGCTTTTTACGCAAATTGGTTTCAGTCCCAAAAAATACAACAACCATTTTCAATGCTACGGCTTGGGCGCAACCTTGAAAAACTTTAGCAGCCAACGTCCCGACGACAACATTGGATTGGCGGCAAATTATGCTATTTTCAAAGAAAATGAGGCAGGAAATGAAATGGTTATCGAACTTATTTATCATTTTCAAGTTAGTAAAAATATCTACCTTCGTCCCGATATTCAATACATTATCAACCCCGCCGGAACAGATAAAAAATTGAACAATGCCTTAGTGGGTATGCTACGATTTGGAATTGAATTTTAAACAAAAAATATGAACAACAATCTATACCTATCCGACTTGAAAACCGGCGACGAAGCCATCATCATCAAAGTGCTTGGTCACGGGGCTTTTCGCAAGCGCATTACCGAAATGGGTTTTGTGAAAGGCAAAAAAGTAAGCGTTATCAAAAACGCTCCTTTTCAAGACCCTGTGGAGTACGAAATTATGGGCTACAAGGTGTCGCTGCGGCACAGCGAAGCCGAGTTGGTGGAAGTGGTTGCGGGTGAGGATGCCCAAGCCCTTGCCGCCGACACGCCCTTTGCAGGCACTATCGACGAGGAAAAACTAAAAGTGTCGGCACTCGAAAAAGGCAAGGTCATCAACATTGCCTTGGTGGGCAATCCCAACAGCGGCAAAACCACGCTCTTTAACTACGCCTCGGGTTCGCGCGAGCGAGTGGGCAACTACAGCGGCGTAACCGTGGATGCCAAAGAGGCAAGCATGAAAAAGAACGGCTACACGTTCAAGATTTTTGATTTGCCCGGCACCTATTCCATTACCGAATATTCGCCCGAAGAACTCTACGTGCGCCGGCACATTACCGAAAAAATGCCCGACATCGTGGTCAATGTGGTGGATGCCTCCAACCTTGAGCGCAACCTTTTTCTCAGCACTCAACTTATCGACATGAATATCAAGGTGGTCATTGCCCTCAATATGTACGACGAGTTGGAACAAAAAGGCGCCACTTTTGACTACAAAAACTTGGGCAAAATGATTGGCATCCCCATCATTCCCACTGTGGCATCGCGCGGCAAGGGCATCGACGAGTTGTTTGACAAACTGATTGACGTTTACGAAGACCGCGATCCTATTGTACGCCACATTCACATCAACTACGGCGCGCTCATCGAAAAAGCGATTGAACATTTGCAACCCGAAATACGAAAAAATCCGCAAATCACCGACAAGTATTCGTCGCGCTACATGGCTATTAAATTGCTCGAAACGGATAAAACAACTTTTGCCTTGCTCCAAAAATGCAGCAACTACGAGCCAATCAAAGCCATTGCCGAGCACGAAATTGCTTTGCTCGAAAAAGAATACGGCGAAAAATCGGAAACCTTTATTACCGATGCCAAATACGGCTTTATTGGCGGGGCATTAAAGGAGACCTACAAAGCCGCCGAAGCCAATCCTGCCAAACGAAAAATGCTGGAACTCGACGACCTGCTCACGCATCGCTTTTGGGGCTTTCCTATATTCCTGTTTTTTATGTGGTTGATGTTTCAAACAACCTTTTCGCTGGGGCAATACCCGATGGATTGGATAGAAAGCGGCGTTGCTTGCTTTAGCAACTGGGTGGGCAACGTTATGCCCGCAGGCGCACTGCACGACTTGCTGGTGGACGGCATCATTGCCGGCGTGGGAAGCGTAATCGTTTTTTTGCCCAACATTCTCATCCTGTTTTTCTTTATCTCGCTCATGGAAGACACCGGCTACATGGCGCGTGCAGCGTTTATGATGGACAAATTGATGCACAAAATCGGGCTGCACGGCAAGTCTTTTATTCCGTTAATCATGGGTTTTGGGTGCAACGTGCCCGCCGTGATGGCTACCCGCACGCTCGAAAACCGCAAAGACCGCCTGCTGACTATGCTCATCACGCCCTTTATGTCTTGCAGCGCACGACTGCCGGTGTATGTGCTGATGGTTTCGGCATTTTTTCCGCGCAACAAAGGCTTGGTGTTGTTTTCGGTTTATGCCGTTGGCATTTTGGTGGCGATATTGGTCGCATTGGTGCTTAGCAAAACGGCTTTTGCCAAAAAAGAGGTGCCGTTTGTGATGGAACTTCCGCCCTATCGCATCCCCACCATGCGCAACACAAGCCTTCACATGTGGCACAAAGGGCAGCAATATCTCAAAAAAATGGGAACTATCATTTTGCTGGCATCCATTCTCATTTGGGGATTGAGTTACTTTCCCCGCACCACCTCCACCGGCGGCGACGTAATGGTGCAACAACAAGCCGTTCAGCAACAAAATTCGTACATCGGGCAGTTGGGGCAAGGGCTGGAGCCTATCATTAGTCCCTTGGGTTTTGACTGGAAAATGGGCGTGAGCATCATCGCCGGCATGGGTGCCAAAGAAGTAGTGGTGAGCACCATGGGCGTGTTGTACCAAGCCGACGAGGATGCCGACGAAACTTCGGGCGCATTGATAGCAACATTACAGCAGCAGAATTACAGCCCATTGGTCGCCTACGGATTTATGCTTTTTGTGTTGCTCTATTTTCCTTGCGTGGCGGTCATTGCCGCTATCAAAAACGAAGCAGGCTGGTTGTGGGCGCTATTCACAATGGTCTATACCACTTGTTTGGCTTGGGTTGTGGCGTTTGTGGTGCATCAGGTGGGTAACTTGTTTTGATATGCAACTCACTATTGTCTATATCATTATTGCTTTTGCGGCGGCATACATAGTGTATGCCATCGTCCGGCGTTTTTGCAAAAAAGACAAATGTTGCGGAGGTTGCGAGGGCTGCGCGCTCAAAGAAAAGTGCAACAAATTTTAATCATTGTTAAGTATTTGTATATGAAAAAAATAACACTACTGCTCTTTTTATGCAATGTTGCTGTTGGTGCGCTGTGGGCGCAGAGCGACAAAAAGGATAGTATTGTGCATATAGTGCCGCCAACAAAATCGCCCCTCACCATAGGCGGCTACGGCGAAGCGGTAATGCAACGAATGCTCTACAGCGACAACGTTGCCCGCTATTATTATCCCACAAGTTACGCAAGCGAAACGCACGGACGCGCCGACCTGCCGCACGTGGTGCTCTACACGGCATACAACTTTGGGAGCGGATGGAAAATGTCGATGGAGTTAGAGTACGAACACGGCGGCGCAGGCACCACCTACGAGATAGAAAACAGCGAAGCAGGCGAGTACGAAACCGAAATAGAAAAAGGCGGCGAGGTAGCCATAGAGCAATTTTGGATAGAAAAATCGTTTTCAAAAGCCGCCAACCTGCGTATGGGACACATCATTGTGCCTGTGGGATTGACCAACCAATATCACATGCCCACCGAGTTTTTTGGAGTGCTGCGCCCCGAAGAGGAATCGTCCATCCTGCCTTGTACGTGGCACGAGACGGGCATTAGTTTTTGGGGACGTGCGGGTGCGTGGCGCTACGAGGCAATGTTCATCGCAGGGCTTGATGCCGAGCGGTTTGGCAATAGCACTTGGATTGCCGGCGGCTCTACCTCGCCCTACGAGTTCAAAATTGCCAATGCCTACGCGGGTGCGGCGCGTGTGGACAACTACTCCGTCAAGGGATTGCGTGTATGTGTGAGCGGCTATTATGGTTTTAGCGCAGCCAATAGTTTGAAAGCCGACCGCTACGCAGCCCGCAATGTGAAAGGAATTGTGAGCATTGGCGCCTTGGATGCCGAGTACAAAGGGCACAATGTGTGGGCGCGCGGCAACTTTGTGTATGGGTATCTTGGCGGCTCGTATGATATTTCTATGGTCAATAAGCGCTTGCCATCGGCAAGTCCTTCGCCCCGCAGCGAGGTGGCAAGCGATGCGCTGGGCGGCTACGTGGAGGCAGGATATGATGTGCTGGCGTTGTTGGGCAAAAATAGTAATGCCGTTCACCCGCAGCGTTTGTACATCTACGGGCATTACGGCTATTACGATTCAATGTTCAAAACGGCAGAGGGCATTGCCGACAAGGACTGGTGCGCCCGCAATGTCATTAGCGCGGGTGTGAATTACTATCCTGTGAAGGAAGTGGTCATAAAGGCGGAGTACAGTTTCCGCAAACTTGCGGCAGCGTACAACAATGAACCTACTATTTCGGTGGGTGTTGGGTATGCGGGGATTTTCAAATAATTAAATGAAGTTAATTCTTTTTTTGAGGTGCTATATTTATGATTGCAACAACATCTTTGTCCCGCAGGGACAGCATTTTATTAACCGTAGGCTTCAGCCTACGGGCAACCTACATTCCCTCTCTGCTAAGTCCCGCAGGGACGACACATTCGCAAGTGCCGCCCTTGCAGGGCTTGGTGGTTCGGAGTAATGACTTGTGCCGTAGGCTAAAGCCTACGGTTAATAAAGTATCGCCTCTGCGAGGCTTTAGAAAAAATAGCATCTCAAAAAAAGAATTAACCTGAATAATCAATAATTAAAAAAATAATCTTATGAACAAAACATTCAAAACAATCGTGCTGTCGGGAGCGGCAGCCCTGATGTTCGCCTCGTGCGAAAAAGACAAAACAAGCAATGCGCTCGCGAGCGACGAGCACTACAAAAACATTCTCACGCAGTACGTGGACGGCACCGTGCTGCCCACCTACAAAGCCTTGGCAGAAGCCGCATTAGAAATGCGCACTGCCAACGCTGCCCTGCGCAATAATCCCACCGATGCGGCAATGCAAGCCGCCTCCGATGCGTGGATGAAAGCCCGCGTGGAGTGGGAAAAGAGCGAGGCATTCCTCTTTGGTCCTGTGGGCGAGGATGGCTTTGACATCGATGGTCATATTGACTCCTGGCCTCTTGAATTGCAACAAATACAAGCGTCTATTGCGGGCGGCGAAAGTGCCACAGGCGCTGTAATGTGGCGCGAATACGACTCGGAGGTCATCGGCTTTCACGTAACCGAATACCTGCTCTACCGCGATGGGCAAGCGCGCAGTGCTGCCGATTTGACTCCTGCCGAGTTGAATTATCTTACCGCTGCCACCGATGCACTGGTGTGGGATTGCGTGCTGGCTTATGTGGCCTGGGCGGGCGAGGATAATGTGTCGGCAGCGATGAAAACCGTATTCCGCGAGAATGCCGATGTAGCGGCGGAATTAGACAACAAAGCCGCATTCAAAAACTTTGCCGCTGCCCTCAAGAATGCTACGGGCAAATATGCAGGCAATTTTGTGGCTGCCATTAGCGAAATATCGGATGGTGCTGCCGACATTGCAGGCGAGGTGGGGGCTACCAAAATAGAGTCACCCTTTACGTCGGGGCGCGTAGAAGATGTGGAGAGTTGGTACAGTTGGCACTCGCTCGACGACTATCAAAACAACATCCTTAGCATAAGGAACGCCTACTTTGGCGGCGTTGGTCTCACTGCGCCTGCGGGCAATTCGCTTAGTGCTTTTGTTGCCGCCAAAAATGCTGCGCTTGATACAAATATCAAGGCTCAGATTGCCGATTGTCTCGCCAAAATTGCGGCTATTGGTGCGGGCGGCAAGTCGTTCTACGAAGTGGTGCGCGACCACGACCGCGAAGAGGCAGTGAGTGCTGCTGTGGACGCCTGCGCAGAGTTAGAGAGAATGTTTAAGCAAGTGAGCAGTAATGTTATTGAATAAGAAACTTTAACCAACAATTAACCATTAAAATAATATCATTATGAACACACAGAAACATACATTTGGAAAAATCGCTGCCTTACTCCCCCTTTGGGGGCTGGGGGGCTGCTTGTTGATGGCAGGTTGCAACAATGACCCTGCCGCACCTGTAACTAACCCCCAAGACCTCAGCGAGGAATACTACGCCGGCGGCAAGGCAGGCACAGCCTTTGTTGCCTCATCGTTTGCCTACAAGCAGCCGATGCCTTGCGTGGACGAAGATGCTGCGCTGTACAAGCAATTTATGCGCGGCGAACGGCTTGCCGACAAGAGTTTTGTGAGCAATCCCGATATGGGATATTCGGGCTTGGGTCCTGCGTATATCCGCAAGTCGTGCATTGCCTGTCATCCGAGTTACGGCGGGCGCAGTCAGCGCATCAGCGGAAAATACGACAGCAACAATAGCCGCAACGGCTATCTGCTAATGATTTACGACCCCGCATCGCCCACCTTGGCATTGGCATCAACCTTCTTTACAGGAATGACGCAAACCCGCGCTGTGGCACCGTTTAAGGCACCCATTGACGAGAATGGCATCAACATTGAATGGTTGCCCTACATCGACGAACACGGCAATAAGTACGAGGACGGCACGCCCTACAGCGCGGACTATCCTTATGCAGGAACGCTACAATACCCGCAAGTTACGGTGGAGCAAAGCGCCATTCTGTTTCCTGATTTTGATATGAGTGTGCACAAAGCAAGCATCGAAGCCACCATTGGAATTTACGGCACCGGCTTGTTGGATGCTATCTCGGACGAAGACCTGCGGGCAGAGCACGCAGCGCAACAGGCACGCGGCTATTGCGCAGGTGTGATTGGCGGCGATATTGACGAGACGGGGCTAAATCCCTACTTTCCGGGTGTGCACCCCGGACGTTTTACCTACCTCTGCACCCGCGCCACATTGGACAACGGACCGGGCGCAAACGCACTGTGGAACATTACCAACGTAACTCGTCCCGACCGTCAGTATCACTACATTACCGCCAAGTATGCAAGCCTTTCGTCGCAAGACCCCGACATACAAGCAGCATTGGGCTTGGATGCCGACAGCATTTACAATTATTTGATGTCAAAAAAGTTGCCTGCCGAAATGACAACGGAAGATTACGACGCCTTTATGGTGTGGCATCGCGGGCTGGCTGTGCCGGCAGCCCGCAACTTGGACGACCCCAAAGTGCAACGCGGACGCACGCTTTTTCACAACGAAAGTGCCATTGCAAGTGAGCGTTTGGGTTGCATCGCCTGCCATCGCCCATCGTGGACAACACGTGCCAACTACACGCCGCTGCCCGCCATTTCTAACCAAAAAATTTACCCCTACACCGACCTCTTGCGCCACGACTTGGATATGGTGGAGCCTGGTCGTGTAAAGGTGTGCCGCACCACGCCGCTCTGGGGCAAAGGTTTGTCCAACATTGTGTCGGGCAACACCGATAAATTGCACGACCTCCGCGCCCGCAATTTTGAGGAGGCAATCCTGTGGCACGGCGGCGAATCCAAAGAAGGCAAAGAGAAATTCCGCGCTCTTAGCAAAGAAGACCGCGAGGCATTGATTAAGTTTTTGGAAGCGATATAAATATCACATAAAATGAAGCATATCAAAAAGATACTCGGCGGCTCATTTGCCTTGCTATTGCTAACGCTTGCCGCTGCCACAGTGGTCGAAAAAGTTTGCGGTAGCACAGTGGCACACCGCTGTGTGTATGGCGCGTGGTGGTTTGTAGCCTTGTGGGCAGTGGTGGGAGTGAGTGCATTTGCCTATATCTTTGGGCACAAACTCTACAAAAATTTGCCTACCTTTGCGCTGCATTGCGCCTTTGGACTTATTCTTGTGGGTGCGCTCATTACCTTTGTTTGTGCGGAGCGCGGCTATCTGCACGTGCGGCAAGGCGAAACGAGCAGTGTTTATATTTCGGAAAAAGACTCTGCCCAACATCCCTTGCCTTTTGGAGTAAAGTTGGTGCTCTTTGACATTGAATATCACGCAGGAACAAGCGAGCCTGCCGACTTTATCAGTTTTTTAAAGGTGGATACTACCATGTGTCGTGTGAGTATGAACAAAATCTACACACACAATGCCTACCGCTTTTACCAAATGGACTACGACCCCGATGAAATGGGCACTACCCTGCTTGTGAGCCGCGACCCTTGGGGCATTGGCATTACCTATGCAGGATACATTTTGCTGGGCTTGTCAATGTTGTGGTTGCTGTGGCTACGCTTGGGCTGGAAGGGGCTGCTGTGCCTTGCCGCTGCTGTGGCAGCACTGTGGTTCTACATTGCGCACATCAACCCAATGACCCCTGTGTTGCGCACGCCAATGTTGGCGGCGCACGTGTCGGTAATTATGGCGGCTTATGTTTTGTTGGTGGTGATTACGGTGCGCAGCATTGTTGCGCTGTGCAAGCCCAAGTATGCCGAGCCGTTTTATCGCCGCAACGCTCTACTGCTCTATCCCGCAGTGTTTTTGTTGGCTGCCGGGATATTTATTGGCGCAGTGTGGGCAAACATCTCGTGGGGACGTTACTGGGGCTGGGATGCCAAAGAAACGTGGGCACTCATTACCTTGCTGGTATATGCCTTGCCGATGCACAAAAAAGTTATACCATACTTTGGCACGCCCCGCAAATTCCATATCTATTGTGTCGTTGCCGTTGTTGCTATGCTAATGACATTTTTTGGGGTAACGTTTTTATTAGGAGGAATACACAGTTATATTTAATACTATGCGCAAAAAATTATTATCAGGTTCATTTTGGCTCATTATGGCAATCCACCTTGTCGTTTTCACATCCATAGGATTATTTACGGTCAAAGGCTGGCGCTTGCTCATAGTGTTTTTGTCGGGCTTAGCGGGGCTGTTGCTGGCATGGTGGTTGCTAAATTTATATGCCCAACGACATCCCCAAATACAATGGCTCGCAACGTTTTTGGCATTTTTACGCAAGCGGTAGATATTTTATGGCATATAATCCCAATATTCACCATCGACGCAGTATCCGCTTGCAAGGATATGATTATTCACAGGCAGGATTATATTTTGTTACGATATGCATACAACATCGAGAATGTTTGTTCGGGGAAATTATGAACGGAGTAATGATATTGAATGATGCAGGAGAAATGATTAAAAAATGGTGGTTGGAATTACCCCATAAATTTTCTGATATTACATTGGGCGAATGTGTTGTAATGCCCAACCATTTTCACGCCATCATTATCAATACAGGAAATTATCCCAATAATAAAAACAATGCCATCATCGTAGGGGCAGACCTACGTGTCTGCCCCGATAACGCAGGTGTTTGCCTTGATAACGCAGGTGTTTGCCTTGATAATGCAGGTGTTTGCCCCGATAATGGCGGGGATTGTTACAATAATTTGGGCACAAACATACGGGGCGCACACATACAGGGCGCACACATACAGGGCGCACACATACAGGGCGCACACATAGGTGCGCCCCTACGGGATACCGAACGTGGATTGGGCGAACACGCCGAACGTGGATTGGGCGAACACGCCGAACGTGGATTGGGCGAACACGCCGAACGTGGATTGGGCGAACACACAGGTTCGCCCCTACATACGGTGGTGCAATGGTTCAAAACAATGACAACCAACGAATATATTCGTGGTGTAAAAACATTGGGATGGATGCCGTTCGATAAAAAATTATGGCAACGCAATTATTACGAGCACATTATCCGCAATGGTAATGAACACAAAAAAATCATGAATTATATTATTGCCAACCCTGTAAAATGGCAGGATGACAAATTTTTTGAACCAGATAAATTGTAAAATTATGAATTTCATTGATACCTACAACCTCACAGGCATACTCACAGGGCTTTTTACATTCCTAATTATCGGGATGTTTCACCCCTTGGTCATCAAGGGCGAATACTATTTTGGCGTGAAATGTTGGTGGATATTTTTGTTGCTTGGCATTGGCGGCGCGGCAGCGGCATTGTGCATTCACAACGTCTTTTTGTCCACCTGCTGCGGCGTGTTTGCGTTCTCGGCGTTTTGGGCAATAGGCGAACTTTTTAAACAACGAGAGCGGGTCAAAAAAGGATGGTTTCCAAAACGCAAATCTGCCGCAGAGTAACAAATACAAAAGCCGCAGAGCGTTTTTGCTCTGCGGATTCAACGGCAATTACGGTTATTTCAACGCATCCAAAAGTTGGGGCATCAGCGCGCAGAGCGTGTTTTCCGTTTGTGCGGTGTAGATGTTGCCATCAACCACCGACTGCTCATCGGTGCCGATGGCACTTTTGACAGCGGTTTTGATGAACGGATGCAGCGCAACTCGTTTGCCATTGGCTATGCCCGCAATGTCAAAAAGCAATGCGCCGGCACAATGACCAACCATCAGTTTGCCTTGGCTGCCAAACGCTTTGATGACAGAGAGCATATCCTGATTTTCGGCACTTCCTGCGTTTTCGCTAAACTTGGGCATCGCATCGCCGCAGGCAAACACTAAGGCGCCGTACTCGTTTTCGTGCCCTTTGAGGTTCGCAACAACATCGTCTGTTTGCAAGCGAATGCCCGAATTTGTTTGGATGTGCGTGGTGGTTGCCACCGCAAACGTTTTGAATGGGATACCATTCTCAAAAAAGGATTCCAAGTATTGGAATAACCCAAATCCATTGACAGGATTGACTGCCAAAACTGCTATTTTTTTTGTCATAACTAAAAAAATAAAATTTAAAACTAAAAATAATTGCTTAAAAAAAGTCAAATGAATTAATTACTTTTGTGTTACAAAGATAAAAAGGAGAATAATTAAAAACAAGTAGGTACGCCCATGTTAGTCGCTTACTTTTAGGTTAGATTTGTTGATAATCAACGCGAAAAAAATGAAAAAATTTGAAAATTTTTGTCCGATACGAAATATATTAAATAGGTTTGGCGACAAATGGTCAATTTTGGTATTGATGGAGTTGGAAAAAAACAAAATTATGCGGTTTAATGAATTAAACCGTACTATCCCCGATATTTCTCAAAAGATGCTGACCGTAACGCTTCGCACCTTAGAAACAGATGGACTTGTTACGCGCAAAATATACCCCGAAGTCCCGCCCCGTGTAGAATATAAACTGACCAAGGTGGGCTATTCGCTCATTCCTCATATTCTAAATTTGGTGGATTGGGCATTGGAGCACAAACAAAGCATATTGATGTCGCGCATTAAAAATATCCTTGTTGTTTTGTTTTGTTTCAACTTGTGCCCAACTATGGCACAGCCTGCCGCCGCTGATAGCACAATAGATATAGAAGAAGTGGTGGTGCAAACCTTGCTCAAACAGCCCGCAGATTTAGCAACACAGCCTGTTGCGTTCACTTCGTTTTATGGGCGGGATGTTGAAAAACAAAAAATCAACGAGCCAAAGGATTTGTCGGTGCTTACGCCCAACCTCTACCTGCCCGACTACGGCAGCAAAATGACGAGTTCCATTTACATTCGCGGCATTGGTGCGCGCATGGAGCAACCCGCTGTGGGGCTTTATGTGGACAACGTTCCGGTGTTGAACAAAAATAATTTTGACTTTGATTTCTATGACATTGGGCGCATCAATATTCTACGCGGACCGCAGGGAACGCTCTATGGGCGCAACGCCATTGGCGGCGTCATCAACATCCAAACCTTGCAACCATTGACGTACAGCGGCACGCGCATGGCGGCGGGCTATGGCAATGGCAACGATATACATCTTGCGCTCTCCACCTATCAACGTCCGCACAACGATTTTGGCTACTCGCTCGCCTTGCGCCACCACCAAAGCGACGGCTTTTTTGTGAATGAATTTGACGGTGCCAAAACCGACAAAATAATGAGTGATGGTGCGCGCTTGCGCCTGCAATGGCGCTTGTCCGAGCGCTGGAGTGTGGACAATGTTGCAGCCATAAATTTTGTGCAGCAAGACGGTTTCGCTTACGCGCCCTACAACGACACGAGCAACAACACGCTGCCCATCCACCACAACGACCCCTGCACCTACCGCCGCGTGGGCGTGAGCAACGGCACAACGGTGCTGTATCGCGGCGATGCGCTGCAATTTTCGAGCACCACCTCCTATCAATACACGGATGACGAGATGGTGCTCGACCAAGATTTTTCGCCAAAATCAATGTTCACACTCAGGCAAGCGCAAACCGAAAATGCTGTTACGCAAGAGTTCATCGTCAAGTCCAATAACCCGCAAAGTCAATGGGAGTGGCTGTGCGGCGCATTCGGTTTTTACAAAAATGTTGCGATGAACGCGCCTGTAAATTTTAAACAAGACGGCATCAACGAATTGATTTTGGCAAATGCCAACAAGGGCATTCACACAGCCTTTCCCGATGCGGATTTGCTGTTGCAAGAAGATGAGTTTATGATTCACAGCCGCTTCAAAATGCCTGCCTTGGGAGCAGCGGTTTTTCATCAATCATCGTTCACATTGGGCAGTTGGAAACTCACAGCAGGCCTGCGATTTGACTATGAGCACACCGCCATTGATTACCACAATTTTGCCGATATTCATTACCGTTTTACGCTCACAATGCCCAATTACAAACCACTCCGCACCGAGTTGAAAAATGAAAAACAAATGAATTTTTATGAACTAATGCCGCATTTTTCAATTGCCTACAACACCCATGCAGGCAACGTTTATGCAACGGTGGCAAGGGGTTACAAAACGGGCGGCTACAACACGCAAATTTTTTCGGACATCGTGCAAAATCAAATGATGAGCGATTTGATGGCGGATATGGGTTTGTATTTTGACAATGTGGCGCAGTACGATGCCAACACTGCCATTGCCTACAAACCCGAATACAGTTGGAACTACGAAATAGGCAGCCACCTGAATTTTTTGGACAAGCGTTTGACCTTCAATGCTGCGCTGTTTTACATCGACTGCCGCAACCAACAACTCACGGTGTTTCCGCGCGGACAAGGCACAGGGCGAATGATGTCCAACGCAGGGCGCACCGCCAGTTACGGCGCAGAGGTGGAAGCCCACTATGTGTACAAAAATTTTACATTGAGCGGCAGTTACGGACACACCACAGCCCGCTTTGTCGCCTACAACGATGGGCACGAAAACTTTGCCCAAAAATATATTCCTTACGCACCGCAAAATACCATTTTGCTGAGCGGCGAATACGGCTTTAATTTTACCAATGCGTGGATTGAAAAAATGTTGGTACGCATTGAAGGACAAGGCATAGGCAAAATTTATTGGAACGAAAACAACACACTCGCGCAACCGTTTTACGCAACCTTGAGCGGCTCGGTGAGTTGGCAAAGAAATAATTTTTCATTAACTTTGTGGGCTCGAAATTTGACCCATACCGAGTACAATACTTTTTATTTTAAATCCATAGGAAATTCGTTTGTGCAGCGCGGCAAACCAATGATGGTGGGAATTTTAGCAAGAATAACGGTAGGATAAACTTGACCAAAAAAACAAATTTGTAATCTTAATTTATTTATACAATGAAAACACTACGATTATTTTTAGTAACGGCAAGCATCGCCGCAACAATGACGGCTTGCGAACTTACTGATGAAAACAAAATAACAATGGCAGAGGGCGGTTACATCGGATGGATGTCGGTTGACCAAAACGATAGCACGTTTTATACACAAGATAGTGTGGTGGTGCTATGCAATAAAGCCAATAATTTTGCAAAAATTACAATGCAAAAAGTAAAATTTGCAGAGGCAATGCCGGCACTTGATATAACCATTGATAGTATTGGCGCCGCCGATATTCCTTATAGCATCATATTAGTAGGTAATAACATTGTTCCAAAGGCAATGGGAGGCCCCTTTCCGCAATATACCATCACAGATTTGGTGGGTATTGTAACTGCCGACAGCCTAAGTTTTTCAATGAAGTGCGGATCCTTTCCGTTGACCTACCAAGGCAAGGTAAAATGATATTTTTACGACTGCAAAGCCCACAAAATCTCTGCCCATTTCAAGTCAAAAGGCGTGGTAATTTTGATGTTCTCTGCGTTGCCCATCACAGTGCTGATGGGGTATCCCGCGTTTTCCATCACGGCGGCATCGTCGGCATAAGGGGTGTTGCCAATTTGTGAATAAGCCCGCTTAATTTTTTGCAAATCAAACACCTGCGGGGTTTGCACGGTAAAAAAATCTTCCTTGTTTTGGGCAGTATTTTCTTGTCCTTTTATGCGCCGCAAGGCATCCGTAATGGGGCGAATGGGTATGCAAGCGCCTGCTATCAAGGCTTGCGCAAAACATTGCTCAATGGTAGCGCGGCTCACCAAGGGGCGCACTGCATCGTGAATTGCCACCACGCCTGTGCCGCCAAGCGTTTGCAGCGCATGGGCAACCGATTGTGTGCGCGTGCTGCCGCCTGCCGCCAACGAGTGGGGTGGGGCAATGCTGTATTTTTGCACCAAGTTTTGCCAAGTGCTCAAATGCTCTTGCGGCAATACCACAACGGTGTTCATCTGCGGGTCGTAGTCAAAAAACGCTTGCAGCGTGTGCGCCAAAATGGGTTGACCAGCCAGCAACAAAAATTGTTTGGGCACCGTGCTGCCCATTCGTTGCCCGCTGCCGCCCGCCACTATAATCAGGTGTTTGTTCATCGCTTATTACATCTCATCAATTGCCTCATTAAAAAAAGCATTGAGCGGTTGCAATGCGGCAAAGGCTTTCAGTGTTTTTTTGACAAAATCGGGATGGCAAATTTCGGCGGCATCAATGGGCTGCATCACATACCAATTCTTGTGTTTGAGGTATTCAACGGCAGGCGAATCTTTGTCAAATCCTTGCGGTGCTTTCACCAATTTTTCGCCTTCCAACGCAAAGTATTTTTTGAATGATTTGTTGTGAACAATACTTTCAAATTCTTCAAAATTGACATCAATCGAATGGCGCAAAGCCTTGAGTACTTCGGGGCTGGGCATATAAATGCC
Organism: Bacteroidia bacterium; assembly: GCA_025996715.1. Lineage (GTDB taxonomy): Bacteria > Bacteroidota > Bacteroidia > Bacteroidales > UBA932 > BNTQ01. Next base: position 18,691 of record BNTQ01000001.1, read on the forward strand.
GCCGCTCAAAAATAGGTTGTTGGGTTCAATGTGCACATAGTAACAAGCGTACTGCGTGCGTTTGCCGCCCCGCTGCAGCACTACGCCAAGGTTAGTTTTGTAGGGCGATTTATCGTGCGAAAAGCGAGCATCGCGGTAAATTCTAAACATACAATCCTTGGGCTCAAGGTAGCCAATGCTGGGGTCAAACTGGGCAATGCCGGCAGCGAGTGCCGCCGCAAGATGCTCGGCATCAGCCTTAGCCGCCTCGTAGGCAGGCTTGTGCGCGGCAAACCATTCGCGGTCGTTATGCGCAGCCAGCGATTTCAAAAAAGCGAGCGTAGATTTTTGTATCATTTTTTTTAATAAAATAGGTTACAAATAAAAATTTATCTAATTTTTTTGGTTAATTTTTTTTTGAAGTGCTATTTAGCCCGTAGGGCTTGCATATCAATAGAAATTGAGAATTAAATGTCAAAACGCGCAACCCGTAGGGTTGAATTTGCATAACCGTAGGCAAGCGCAGCGCAACCTACGGAAAAACGCAACCACCGTATGATGGCGCGCGGTGCAAAAACCAAGCCTTGAAAAACAAGGGCTGTCCGCGCGCAATAAACGATGTTAGCCAAATGTTTTTCTATTGATATGAATGTCCTAACGGACAATTTCGCAAAACCTTGTCCTACGCTACGGAACTTGGAAAAAAAGCATTGGCGTAACAGATTCTTCGCTACGCTCAGAATGACATGCGCGTGGTGGCTTTTTAGTGGATGCAGTGGCGGCGAAGCCGCCACTGCATCCACACTCTCCAACAAAAGCCGCCCGTCATTTCGAGCGTAGCGAGAAACCTCGAACGAACGCAGCCGCCCGTCATTTCGAGCGCAGCGAGAAATCTCGAACGCACGCAGAAGTAGTCCCTGCGGGACAAAACGCCATAATTCTTGAAACATTGTTGCAATCATAAATATAGCACCTCAAAAAAAGAATTAACCATTTTTTTGCAGATTTTTCATAAGCAAATCAACACCTTCTGCTATGCTGTTGGTTTGCGATAGGGCTTTGATGAAGGCACTGCCCACAATGCCTCCCGACGAATAGCGGCAAGCGGCGTCCAGCGTGGATTTGCTGGAAATGCCAAAACCTATCAGGCGAGGATTTTTGAGCCTCATGGCACTAATGCGTTCAAAATAGGGCACTTGGCTATCAAACGACGACTGCACGCCGGTGGTTGCCGCCGCCGACACCATATAAATGAAACCGTTGGTGTGCTTATCAATCAGGCGAATGCGCTCATCGGAAGTGGCGGGCGTGATGAGAAACACAAACAGCAAGCCGTGTTGCTCGGCAATGCTTTTGTAGTCGGCCAAATAGTCGCCCATAGGCAGGTCGGGGATGATGAGTCCGTCGATGCCCACTCGCCGGCAATCTTTGCAAAATTGCTCAAAGCCATACTGCATAATGGGATTGAGGTAGCCCATCATCACCAGCGGCAGGCTCACTTTGCTGCGAATGCCCGTCAAATCGGCAAAAAGCCGCTGCAGGCTCATCCCATTTTGCAAGGCAACCTGACTGCTCTGCTGAATTACAACGCCATCCGCCATAGGGTCCGAAAAAGGGATGCCCACCTCTATCATATCCACTCCGTGCGCCGATAGTGATTCTATAACGCTCACTGTATCAGACAGTTGCGGAAAGCCTGCGGTGAAATAAATGGAAAGCAAATTGCTCGGTTTGCTTTGAAATAATTGATGAATGCGGTTCATATTTTTTTGTGCTTGGCTTAAAATTATTCGCAAAGATAATCATTATGAAATAAATTTTTTCAAAAAATTGATTTTGACCAATTTTTTTGTACCTTTGCAAACGTATATTTAAATTAAAATATCACTATGAGTACCATAGATACGAACATTATAGAGCGTGCAACTGCTTGGTTATCAAGCAGTTATGATGTACAAACACAGGCGCAAGTGAAACATTTGTTGCAAAATGATGAAAAAGAATTAGTAGAAAGTTTTTACCAAAATTTGGAATTTGGCACCGGCGGATTGCGAGGAATTATGGGCGTTGGCACCAATCGTATGAACAAATATACGGTAGGAATGGCAACGCAAGGATTGGCAAATTATCTCAAAAAATCGTTTCCCACCTTGCCGCAAATCAAGGTGGCTATTTCGCACGACTGCCGCAACAACAGCGCAGAATTTGCGCAAATTGTAGCAGATGTTTTTTCGGGCAATGGCTTCAAAGTGTATCTGTTTGAAAGCCTGCGCCCCACGCCGGAGTTGAGTTTTGCCATCAAAGAATTGGGCTGCCAAAGCGGCGTGATGGTTACTGCCTCGCACAATCCCAAGGAATACAACGGCTACAAAGCCTATTGGAGCGATGGCGCACAAGTGAACGCCCCGCACGATGCCAACATCATTGAGGAGGTCAATAAAATCAGCGACCCAAGTCAGGTATCGTTTGCAGGACTGCCTGCCAATATCCAAAAAATAGGAACCAACGTGGATGAGATTTATCTCAACAAAATAATGTCGCTCTTGGCACTCAATCCGCAAGTGATTGCAAAGCAAAAAGATATAAAGTTGGTATATACGCCCTTGCACGGTTGTGGTGTAAAATTGGTGCCCGAAATTTTGAAGCGATTGGGCTTTACCAACCTTATTCACGTGCCCGAGCAAGATGTGAACGATGGCAATTTTCCTACGGTGCAGTCGCCCAACCCCGAAGAACCCACTGCCTTGAAATTGGCTGTGGACAAGGCTTTGGCAACAGGTGCCGATGTAGTGATGGCAACCGACCCCGATGCCGACCGCGTGGGCATTGCCGTGCGCAACGGCAAGGGCGAATTTGTGCTGCTCAATGGCAATCAAACCAATTCAATTTTGACGGAGTATTTATTTATGCGCTGGCAAGAGGCAGGCAAGTTGAAGGGCAAAGAATTTACCGTCAAAACCATCGTATCCACAGGCTTATTGGATAGAATTGCTGCGGCTTTTGGCGTAGAACTTTTCAATTGCTACACAGGTTTCAAATACATTGCCGAAACTGCCATTCGCGAGGAGGCAAAGGGCAAAACTTTTATTGGCGGCGGCGAAGAGAGTTTTGGCTTCAACATCGGCTCGTTTGTGCGCGACAAAGATGCCATTGTTACCTGCGGCTTGATTGCCGAAGTTGCAGCCTGGGCAAAGGACCAAGGCAAAACGCTGTTGGATATTTTGTTGGACATTTACGTGAAATATGGGTACTATAAAGAAAAGCAAATTTCGGTGGTCAAAAAAGGCAAAGAGGGCTTGGAGGCTATTCAACAAATGATGAAAGACTATCGCGCCAACCCGCCCAAATCGTTTGCAGGCTCGCCCGTCAAGTATTACTACGATTATCAACCGCTCACCAAACTTGACCACAAAGGACGCCGTGCAGCCGTTTTGGACTACCCCGGACCCTCCAATGTGTTGCAATACGAAACCGAGGACGGCACAATGATTTCGGTGCGCCCATCGGGAACGGAGCCAAAAATAAAATTTTATTTCAGCGTGCGTGAAGAATTGCCTTCGGTGGCGCAGTATGCTGAGGTTACAGAAAAGTTAGACCAAAAAAACAACGTCATTGCCCGCGAATTGGGCTTGCAGTAACAATATGCGCATTGACATTTTGACCATACTGCCCGAATTGTTGGATAGCCCTCTGCGGCATTCGATTATCAAGCGGGCGCAGGACAAGGGATTGGTTGAAATTCATTTGCACAACATTCGCGATTATAGCACCGACAAGCATCGCAGTGTGGACGATTATTCTTTTGGCGGAGATGCAGGAATGGTAATGAGAATAGAGCCTGTGTTTGCGGCGATAGAGGCACTCAAAAAAGAGCGCGATTACGATGAAATGATTTACACTTCGCCCGACGGCGAGCAATATAACCAACAGACGGCAAACGAATTGTCGTTATTGAACAACGTTCTTATTTTGTGCGGACACTACAAAGGCATCGACCATCGCATTCGCGAACACTTGATTACGCGCGAGATTTCGATAGGCGACTATGTGCTCACAGGGGGCGAATTGGCGGCGGCTGTAATGGTGGACAGCATTGTGCGGCTGTTGCCGGGAGTTATTTCGGATGAAACTTCGGCACTCAACGATTCGTTTCAAGATGGATTGTTGGCACCGCCCGTTTATACTCGCCCCGCAGAGTTTAATGGATGGAAAGTGCCCGATGTTTTGTTGTCGGGCAATTTCAGGGTCATTGCCGAGTGGCAAGAGCAGCAGGCAATGGAGCGCACACAGCACTTGCGCCCCGATTTATGGAGCGAAAAAGTATAATTATGGGTAAAAAATAGGGGGTTTAACCTTTTTTAACATCGTATTTTAGGGCACTAAGAAAATTTGATGTAAAATTGCAGGTTTTTTAGAGATTGAGAGTTTTAATGAGAGTTTTAATAGGTAAGTTGAAAGTTATGGCAAGCAAAAAAATACAACCCAAAAGCAAATCATCTGTAGGTAAAAAAACCACAGTTGTGAGCAGTGCGGCTGCCAAGAAAAAAGTAACTACCACTACTGCAAAAAAGACGGGCAAGGCGCCTGCAAAGGCAAAGCCGACAGTGGTCAAAAAAAGTGTAGCGGCACCGGCAAAAAAAGCACCCATTGTTCAGCCACAACAAAAAACTGTTGCGCAAAGTCCTGCAAGTGGCAAAAAGAGATTGGTAGTAAGTTACAAAACCCTCTCGCCCGAAATACTGGATTTGTTGTATGTACAATATCCTTTGGGGTGGCGCAATTCGGTTATTAAGGTAAGCAAAACAGAAGAAGATTTCTTTTTTGCGGTGGTGTTGGACACGCCCGATGTTTGCTATTTGATAAAGGTGGATGTAGAAATTGACAGTCGCGAAAAGTTGGAGGGCGACAAAAGTTTGTTTTCTCCTGCCAGCGACGATTTGGCTGAGGATGCAGCCGAGGAGTTGCCCACTGCCGATGATGAAGCAATTATTAATAGTGAAGAAGAAGGATAACGATAGAAGAGTGTTTTTCGGGGTATAGCGTAGCCCGGTATCGCGCCTGCTTTGGGAGCAGGAGGTCGTCAGTTCGAATCTGGCTACCCCGACAAAAGAGTTTAAATTGTATAACATTATTGAATAAAAAAAATGAAAAAAATTTTAGTATGCTTGTTGATTTGGGCACCCTTGCAAATGGTAGCCCAAGTGGAATTTTTGGAGCCTGATTCTAAAGTTCGCCCCAATTCCACAGCGGAGTTGTGGCAACACATGAATGTTTTTCGCGAGTATGATAGCACCGATTTGGTGGTGCAATCGTGGCCTGTAATTGAAGCCTACAAAAAATATGTGGGGCAGCAACTATTTTTGTTGGCTTACAACCCCAAAGGCTCAAAAGTGTGGAAAACCACCGACGGTTTTGGCAACGAAAAAGTTTGGGACAAAAGCGATGTGCTGTTGCTTGATAACACAACACGTGAAGGCACCGTCAATTACCTGCCTTACAAAAGGAATGTGCGTGAACAGATTGCCAAACGCTACTACACAGTTGTAGATGTGGTGAGTTACTTGGATACTACAGGTGCTCCCAAAACCATTTTTAAAAATACGAAACAACTCGGGTATAGAACCTACACCTTTCCGAGTGCCGCCAATAGCAACGCGTTGGCATCGGTGCCCAGCGATGTGCCGTGTTTTGTGTTGGTAGAGCAAACGAGCGGCGACACTTGCTATACCGCCCATCCCGAGCGATTTATAATAGCGGGTGCCTTTACCAAAATTCAAAATCAGCATCTTGGTACTACGTTCTTTTTGTGGGATAAAGTAAAAGGAGAAAAGATAGTAGAAGAGTGGAGCATCATCAAAGTGGCAATTGCTACTCGGAGTTTTAGCGGTTATCCAACCTACGAAAACAAGCCTACCATTTCATTTATTATCCAAAATGTTAAGACCGGCGTACAAAAAGCACTTCCATTGGTTGAGTTTTTGAATATGCGTTGGTGGGAAGAGGTGGTAGCCCCTGTTGATAACAATGAACCATCTCTTATTTCGGTAGTACCTCTCGAAAAAACAATAACGCGGCGTGGAAAAAGAAATGTTGCAGAAGAATAGATAATGAAGAAATTCTCTTAGTGATTTTATTATTTACAAATTAATATAATGAAAAAAGTATTATTATTGTGTTTTGTTGGCTGGATAGGCTGTGGGTATCTATTGGCACAAAAAAAAGAGGTATCGGTACCAGTCAAGATGGATACTGTACCCATCCTCCCGTTGGAAAACCAAGCCAAGCAAATTGAAATTGAAATAAAAGCACAAAATGAAAAACAGTTGACTCAAAAAGAGGGTTGGCAAGAGTTTTCGCTCTACGCTTTTGGCGGTATTCCTTGGTTATCGTTCAACAATTCGGGTGTTGATTGGAAGGCATCCACAAGCGCACAAATGGGTTTTGGATTGGGTTATACCCTCTTTTTTACACCTCAAAGTGCCTTTTTATTGGGTTTGGAAATCTCTTCTTTCAATACGGTTTTCAAATCTTCGGGTATTATCAGCAGTGTTGCCGAAAACTCTAACATTAAACTTCCACCCCCTGTAGGAACTCGCACATTGGAAAGCACAAACACTTTTGAGCAATATGAAGAGACAGTGCGCATCAACTATTTTAGCATCCCATTGATGTACCAGCATAATATACCCATTTCAAAAGACTTTGGTTTTTATGCAGGATTAGGATTAAAACCCACTTTTAGTTTTAGCAATAAGGCTACCCTCAAAGCCAAAGGAAATTCTCTAATTGACTCTATGGAGATTAAAGGTATCTACGATAATGAACCTGTACCTGTAGCCGAAGATGACCGTATAAAATTCACCAACCCAATTAGTTCCAGAAAACGGGCAACAAAAGGCTTGCCTGTGAAAGTGAATTTATTTTTAGATGTAGATGCAGGGATTCGCTGGAAGATAAATGACAACTATGCCCTCTATGCCGGATTTTATTTTGATTATAGTTTATTGTCTCTTAACCGCAATTCCGGCGAGGGGAATCTATTCACTTATTATGAAGCCCCTAACGCCCCTTATTACAAAGATGATTTTACGGGAGTACTTTCTTCTCATTACATCAAAAATGTGCATCAATGGAATGCAGGAATAAAATTGCGATTGGGCATCAACAAAAATCATGCGGCGGCTACTGTTGCCAATATGAATGCCCCTGTTTCAAGGGCACCCAAAACGCCTGCAAGCGTACGCATATTGGTGCAAAATTATGACAGCCATGAGCCTATACCCGCTACTATTGCAATAAGCACTGCCGGCAAAGAGGTGCAGCAAATTCCCAACGAAAGCGGCGACTTTGCATTTCGTATGCCGGACAAAACGCCATACATTGCAACTTTGTCGTTGCAATTTGCTCCCGATGTTGATGTTAGTTTAATAAAAGTAGATTCACCCAATTTTACTCCTCAAGTTGCCACCAAGGACAGCAAAAACAAGGATAAAAGTGTTCAAATTTATTTGAAAGATGCAAAATCAGGAGCCTTTTTGAAAGGGAGTGCCCAAATTTTTAATATGGCACAACAAGAAAAATTGACGGATGCAGAAGCCGCCGGAGGATTGACGCTCACTGTGCCCCAAAATGCTACTTACCGTGTAGTGTTGGCTGTGCAAGCACGCAAAATCAAAGTAAAATCACTATTCCAAGCAGAAAGGATAAAAAAAGGTGCTGTGGCAACACTTAATATCAAATTCAACAAACAGAATGAATTGACCGACCAAGCGCAAGAAAAATTAGATGATGATGTGGTTGAATTTTTGAAAAATTATCCCAATATAACAGTTAAAGTGGGTTGTCATACCGACAATTTGCTACCGGAGGCCGACAATAACCGAATCAGCACAATCAAAGCAGAGGCTGTGGTTGCATACTTGGAGGAGCAAGGCATAGACGCCGGTCGATTGCAGGCAATGGGCTATGGTGCTACACGTCCCAAAGCCACCAACGATACCAAAAAAGGACGCAAAAAGAACAATAGAATAGAGATTGTTATTACAAGTGTTGGCGGTGAAAAAAAAGCATCTAAGAAGAAATTATCTGCGTCTGCAAATGTTGATGGCAAACAAAGTGCTGTCCCCAAAGAGTAAAAAATAATTTCAATCAATGACCGAAAAACGCTGGATATTACCACAAGAAGAAGACACAACGATAGAAAAAATACAGGTCTTGTCTAATATCTTGGCCACCAACAATGTCCCACTCAATACCATCATAGCCCAACTATTGGTGCAGCGCAACGTTACGGACTTTGATGCTGCCAAATCATTTTTTCGCCCCCAACTGAGCGACCTCCACAACCCTTTTTTGATGCAGGATATGGACAAAGCGGTGGCGCGCGTGGAGGAGGCATTGACACAGCATCAAAAAATAATGGTCTATGGCGACTACGATGTGGACGGCACAACGGCTGTAGCCTTGGTGTATGCTTTTTTGAAAGAGGAGGGCGCCGATGTTACCTACGAAATTCCCAACCGCTACATCGATGGCTATGGCATTGCCTATAGGGTGATTGACAAAGCCGCAGCAGCAGGCGTTGACCTAATGATAGCCTTGGATTGCGGCATCAAGGCGGTCGAAAAAATTGACTACGCTGCCGGCAAAGGAATTGATTTTATTGTGTGCGACCACCATTTGCCCGACAAAGAAATTCCACGTGCAGCAGCAGTGCTCGACCCGCAGCGCTTGGATTGCAACTATCCCTACAAAGGATTGTCGGGATGCGGAGTGGGGTTTAAATTGCTGCAAGCCTATTGTCAAAAAAATAATGTCCCCTTTGAACGTTTAGAGGCAATGTTAGACCTTGTGGTGGTGAGCATTGCCTCCGATTTGGTGCCCATCACGGGCGAAAATAGAGTGCTGGCACACTATGGGCTGCAACGTCTCAACACAAGCCCCCGCAAGGGATTGCAGTCTATTATCGACATTTCGGTGCTCAACAATCAAACCATCACCATTAGCGATATTGTGTTTCGCTTGGGACCTCGCTTGAACGCCGCCGGACGAATGGATACCGGCGCTACATCGGTGGATTTGCTATTGGCAGAGAGCGATGAATTGGCAAAAATTATTGGCAAAACCGTTAATACACAAAACAATCACCGCAAAAACCTCGACCGCAGCATTACGGTGGAAGCCATTGCTGCCGTCAGGCGAGAGCCTGCTTGGCACAACAAGCACAGCATTGTTGCCTTTAACCCCGATTGGCACAAGGGCGTGCTGGGCATTGTTGCCTCTCGCTTGGTGGAAGAATTTTATCGCCCCTCGGTGGTGCTCACGGTTTCCAATGGTGTTGCCACCGGCTCGGCACGCAGCATTGCAGGATTTGACCTCTATTCTGCTATTGAATCTTGCTCCGATTTGCTCACCAATTTTGGGGGACACCTCTACGCCGCAGGACTCACAATGCCGGTGGATAATGTGGCAAAGTTCAGTGAGCGTTTTGAGAGGATAGCACAAAAAAAACTATTGCCCCAAATGCTTATTCCGCAAATCAACGTGGATGCCAAAATTGAATTTACCGACATCACCGAACAGTTTTGCCGTATTCTCAAGCAATTTCAGCCTTTTGGACCCGACAATATGGCACCCGTATTTGTAACGCACAAGGTTTTTTGCAACGGCAACATACGCACAGTGGGCAGCACAGCCGAGCATCTAAAAATGGAATTGATGCAAGAAAAATTTTCCTCTCACACTATGTCTGCTATTGGTTTTGACTTTTCGGATTTCTATTCGTACATTGCAGGCGGCAATCCCATTGACATTTGTTACTCTATTGAAGAGAATACTTTTCAAGGCAAAACCACGCTGCAACTACAAATCAAGGACATCAAAAAGAGCGCATCGTAGAATGAACTTTGAACAAACTTCCCAATACATCTATTCGTTAGCCCTCGATTTTCAACAAGTTGGAATGAAGGCATATAATGCGGGCTTGACCAAAATGCACGCCTTGGATGCTCATTTGCAGCATCCCCACCGCAAATTTTGCAGCATTCACGTGGCGGGCACCAATGGCAAAGGCTCTGTGGCTTCGATGCTGGCAGCCGTTTTGCAGCAGGCAGGCTATAGCGTGGGACTCTACACTTCGCCGCACCTCACACGTTTCACCGAGCGCATCAAAGTGAACGGACAAGAAATCACGGAGCCGGCAGTGGTGGACTTTGTAGCCCGCCACCGCAGCCTTATAGAGCAGGTGCAACCCTCATTTTTTGAACTCACCACCGCTATGGCATTTGACTATTTTGCTGCGCAAAATGTGGACTACGCAGTGGTAGAAGTAGGCTTGGGCGGGCGATTGGACAGCACCCGCATCATCGCGCCCATGTTGAGCATCATTACACATATTGCTCTTGACCACTGTCAAATTTTGGGCGATACATTGCCCCAAATTGCCTTTGAAAAAGGAGGCATCATACAGCAGCGCATCCCTGTGGTGGTGGGCACTTGGCAACAAGAAACCCATACGGTTTTTGAACCAATAGCACAACAAAATAATGCCCCATTATTTTTTGCCGACCAACATTACAAAGTGCTACATCGTAGCATTGACAATGGTTTGCAGCATTTTACAGTACAGGATAAATCTAACAATATACAGCATTTCGCATTGGATTTGTTAGGAAATTATCAACAAAAAAATCTTTGCACCGCATTGATGGCTATTGAAATTTTGCAAGCACAGGGGGTGAGTATCTCTGCGCAAGATGTGGCAACCGGATTGCGGCAAACCGCTGCCCTCACTCACTTGCAGGGACGTTGGCAGATACTGCAAAAGTCGCCCTGCATAGTGTGCGACATTGCCCACAACGCCGATGGGCTGCAGCAAACTATGTCGCAATTGGCAGAGTATGAATGCGATAGACGACATATTGTGCTGGGCTTGTCGGCGGACAAAGATATTGCTGCTATTGTGCGCTTGCTGCCGCGCGAGGCCGTCTATTATTTTACGCAGGCTGCCTCTGCGCGTGCTTTGCCCGCTGTCGATTTGGCGCAACAGTGCCGTGCTGTGGGCTTGCAGGGCACTGCCTATTCCACTATCAAAGAGGCTGTGGCGCAAGCCAAATTGACCGCTGCGGCTAACGATTTGATTTACATTGGGGGCAGTGCTTTTGTAGTAGCAGAGGTCTTGGCGGATGTTTAATATCTTTTCGCAAAACCTTGTCCTACGCTACGGAACTTGAAAAAAAAGCATTGGCGTAACAGATTCTTCGCTACGCTCAGAATGACATGCGCATGGTGACTTTTTAGTGGATGCAGTGGCGGCGAAGCCGCCACTGCATCCACACTCTCTAATAACAGCCGACCGTCATTTCGAGCGTAGCGAGAAATCTCGAACGAACGCAGAAGTAGTCCCTGCGGGACAAAACGCCATAATTCCGGAAACATTGTTGCAATCATAAAACTAAGCCCCCCAAAAAATAATTAATCGATTGTTTTTACAATTAAAAAAACATTCTTATCTTTGTATCCAACCATTACCATTGACCAAATACATTTTGAAACTTTATTATTATGCAAGCACAACAAAAATTGTACGGTACAGAACATCCATTGATGATGGGCAATGTTGCTATGCAAGAAACTCCGCAAGGATATTACACCAGCGAAGAGTTTCGTAGCAGAGCACATGAACATCTAAAAGTTATCTGCAAAAAATATGGTATTCTATAGTTCGCAAGCGGATGATGATTTGCAGAATATTTTTGATGGACTGCTGCAATGGAAAACCCAAAATGGGCAAATCCACATGGATTTTCTTGCGGTAGAGAAATACCTCAATGATATTCTTGACGTATGCGATGGGGTGGAAAGTATTACATTTCATTTGCTAACAAAATACATTGACCACCAACAATACGGTAACTATGTTGTACGCTACAAGCGAAACAGACGCACTACCTGGTACATCATTTATAACATACAAGGCAACGATTTTTTTATTGAAAAAATAATGAACAATTATCAAACACTGTCCGAGATAAATAAACAAAAGACAACTTGAAAAATGAAACATTTCACTACATACTTAACATTAAATAACGCAAGATATTTGGCAATGCCGAATATCTGTATAAACACACACACACACACACACACACACACACAGGTGAGACAGGTCGCGCGCGTAATATAATACATTTTTTTGAATTACCAAATACCCCGCAACTATTTATTTGTAGAAAGTTTATAGCGGACAAAATGCAGAGATACATTTCTTGCATTTTGTCCGCTTTTTTTCGGCAACCCACCTCACCCCCGACCCCTCTCCAAAGGAGAGGGGAGAGCACACCGATTTTATTAACAATTTAATTTAATTTATCTTATGAAAAAAGTTTATCTAAAAGCCGCCCTCGTGGCAGCAATGGCAGCAGGAATAGCCATAAATTCCTGCAAGCCAGACCAACCGACTACGCCTGAGGATAAAGTGCAGGCAAATACAGTGCCCGGCACTGCCACCGTTAGCGGTAACGCAGCCAACACCTGCCCTGCCGCAACCGTAACACTTACGGCAAGTGCAACCAATGCCGCTTCGTACCGATGGTACAATGGCAATAGCATTACACCTATTGCAGGTGCTACAAGCAACACCTATACAGTTACTGCCTACGGCACGTATTATGCTGCAGGACTAAATGCCACAGGCGAAGGCACAAAAAGCACTGGCAAAACAGTCGCCATATCCTATTGCCCTATTGTGCCGCAACAAGCCGTAGTCACGGGCGATGCCACAAACACTTGTCCTACCGCAACAGTAACACTCACAGCAAATGCAAGCGGTGCAACGTCCTACAAATGGTACAAGGGCAACGACCTGATTAACGGCGCAACATCAAGCACTTATGCTGCTACCGAAAGTGCCACTTATTACGCCGCAGGCGTAAATGATGACGGCGAAGGCACAAAAAGCACCGGCAAAGTGCTTACTATAGAATCTTGTTTCAACTATTTTACCGAAACCGGCGGCGGTTTGAATTTTGATATGGTAGCCGTAGCGGGTGGAACGTTTACAATGGGCTGCACTGCCGAGCAGGGTAGCGATTGCTACAGTGACGAAATTGCCCACAGCGTAACGTTAAGTAGTTTTAGCATTGGCAAGTATGAAGTTACCCAAAAACTTTGGTATGATGTAATGGGCAGTTACCCCGAAACGGCACCTTCTTCGACTTATGGTGTAGGCAACAATTATCCGATGTATTATGTAAGTTGGGAAGATATAGTAGGCACGTCTTCGAGTAGTGTGGGTTATACCGAAAAAGGCATTACTTATTACACGAATGGTTTTTGCTATAAATTGTCGGTGAAGGTCAACGGCGGCACCTTAGGTACTAAGCATTATCGCCTGCCCACAGAGGCGGAGTGGGAATATGCAGCACGCGGCGGAGCAAGCAGTGGGGGCTATACATACAGCGGCAGCAATACAATAGGCAATGTAGCGTGGTACTATGATAATTCAGGCAGCAAGTCCCACGCGGTAGGCACCACCCCGTCAGCCAACGAGTTGGGCATTTACGATATGAGCGGCAATGTATGGGAATGGTGCAGTGATTGGTCCGGTAGTTACAGCAGCAGTGCGCAAACTAATCCTACGGGCGCTTCGTCCGGCTCTTACCGCGTGTTTCGCGGCGGGAGTTGGAGCACCTATGCGCGGGGCTGTCGCGTTGCCTACTGCATCAGCGACGCGCCCAGCTATCGCTACGACGCTCTGGGCTTCCGCCTTGTTCTTCCTTAGTTTTTGCTAATGGGCGTTTTACAGCGACCAGTTTACCAGCGACCAGCGACCAATGGGCAGTAGTGGCTCGTTGGTCGCTGGTTGCTGTTAGTTGGTCGCTGAAAAAGTTTTTGTTAGTTGCTTGTGGAATGGAAAAAGTTTTGTACCTTTGTGACATAGTTGAATAAAATTATAATGGAAATTATTGCAGATGCAAATATCTTTTTGGCAGTTATTCTTAACGAGCCTGAAAAGGGAAGAATTATAGAGTTAACAAAGGGTGCGGAACTTGTTTCACCGGATGTAATACCTTACGAAATTGGAAATGCTTTGTCGGCAATGCAAAAAAGACATAGGTTAGATGAAGTGCAAGTCCGCAGGAGTTTCACAATTTTTGAGGTTATTCCTGTTCGGTTGGTGTCGGTGGATATACTACAGGCACTTAGTTTGGCTTGCAAATTCAATATTTATGCGTACGATGCCTATTATTTGGAAGTGGCGCAACGTCTTAGTTTACCGCTGTTAACTTTAGACCAACAAATGAAAAATACTGCTTGTGAATTAAACATAAAACTATTGGATATATAAATGAAAACATACAGTTATACAGAAGCCTACAAGAGTTTTCCAATGATATTGGATGTTGCTTTAACGGAGGATGTTGTGATTAAGCGAAAGAGGACAAACGCCTTCAAAGTGGTTTATACCCACAACAATCAAAGTCTATCACCGTTTGAAGTGGCTGGCATAAACAGCAATATTACAACGCAGGAAATAGTAGGTTTTGTAAAGGCAGGAAGAGAGCGGTTGAACTTGTAGTAACAGCGAACAGTTTTTCAGCGACCAGCGACCAATGAGCAGTAGTGGCTTATTGGTCGCTGGTTGCTGTTCGTTGGTTGCTGTAAATGTTTTGTCCGTAGGACATTCATATCAATAGAAAAACATTTGGCAAACGTTGTTTATTGCGCGCGGGTTGCAATCGTTTTTCAAGGCTCGGCTCTTACATCGCGCGCCATCATGCTGATGTGTATTTTGTTTCTATTGATATGCAAACCCTATCGGGCTAAAAAACATCAGATGGGCAGAATGTCCTATAACGCAGAGAGTTTGGCGGCAAGTGTATTGCCGCCTGATTTGTTTTTGTGGGTGGTTGTTTTTGGAATGGGAAAAAAGTATTATCTTTGCGGTATCTAAAAGTAAAAAGTTATGATAAATTATCACTTATTGACACCATATATTTATATGGCTATTTTTGGCGCTTTGTGCGGTATTTTTGGGTTAGTAGGTAATTGGTACTATCGCAACCTGCTGTTTAATCATTAAAATTATTACGTTTGTGCGATTATTTAGTTCTAAAAAAAACTCAAAATAGTTTTTAAATATTGAAATTTGTTTTTATCTTTGTGGGCTATAATTTTTTAGAGTATCATTTAACACATTTTTTCTAACAAAAATGAAAAAGAAAATTGTATTTTTATCACTGTTGGTAAGTAGTTTCTGTGTGTGTGTGTCGGCGCAAGAGGTAACTACAGAAACTGTTGCGCCACAAACAGAAAGTGTTGCACCGCAACAAGCAGATTCGTGGGATGCTCCTGCGGCTCCTGCTGCACAAGAGGCAGTTGCTCCTGTTGTAGAGCAAGCCGCTCCGGTAGAGGAAAAAAAGGAGCCGGTTGCCGCCAAAAAAGAACTGCCCAAGCGCAAAACCGCTGCAGAAAGAGCAGAAGATGCGAGAAAAAGATATGAAAACGCAGCAGCCGAAAAGGCGAGGTTAGATGAGATAAGAACTGCTGCTCAAATAGAAGAAAGAGAGGCTCGCAAAGTGATAAGTGGTTTCCAAAAAGAAAAGCATAGATTGGACCAAAAAGCCAAAAAAGATTTGGATGCTAATGAAAAATTAGGAAAATCCACTGATAAAGAGGTGGCAAGAGAAGCAAGGGCTGCCAAAAAGCAAATCAAAGACCAATACGTTAGCGATGTAGAAGATTTGAAGACGAGATACAGAGAAGCAAAGTCTCAACTTGACCATGCACAAAAGGCATTAGCCCCGCCATTTGACCTCAACTACCAAAAAGCAGTGGACGATATGGCAGCATCCAAAAAGCAATTGGATGAAAGCAATAAGGCATTTGGAGCAACCAAAGTGGACAAAAAAAGTGCTGCAGACAAAAACACCGAAAGAAGATACAAGCCAAAAAAGGAAGAAGATTAATTATAGGTAACCATCTCGTGCAAATATGCGTTTTGTAGGTATCATTCCGTCTCGTTATGCTTCTACTCGCTTTGAGGGAAAGCCTTTGGCGATGGTGCAAGGCAAACCAATGATACAGAGAGTGTATGAGCAAACACAAAAAGTGTTTGCTCATGCTTGTTTTGTGGCCACCGATGATGTTCGCATAGCCAATGCTGTAGCCGATTTTGGTGGGCAGTATGTGATGACGAGTGCAGCGCATCAAAGCGGCACCGACCGCTGCGCCGAAGCCGTGCAAATGATTGAAAAACAAATGCAGCAAACTTTTGATGTGGTGGTGAATGTGCAAGGCGATGAGCCTTTTATTGTCCCGCAGCAATTGCAGCAAATCAAAGACTGCTTTGACAATGCGGAGGTGCAAATAGCCACTTTGGTAAAACCTTTTGCAGGCGACGAAGATATTTTTTCGGTCAATACGCCCAAGGTAGTGATGGACAACGCGGGTAATGTGTTGTATTTTAGCCGCTCGTCCATTCCGTTTGTGCGCAACGCGCCGCAAAGAGAGTGGGCGAGTGCGCATGCCTTTTTTAAGCACATAGGATTGTATGCCTATCGCACCAATGTTTTGCAAAAAATTAGTGCTCTGCCGCAGAGTTCGCTGGAACTTGCCGAGAGTTTAGAACAACTGCGATGGTTGCAAAATGGCTACAGAATCCGTGCTGCCATTACCCACTACCCAAGCCACGCCATAGACACCCCTGCCGATTTGGAGCGGTTGAATAGTATGCAATTTGAAGGATAAAACTTATTGTTTGCCTTCCACTGTGGCTTCCTTGTAGGTCTTTTTGACCAATCCTTGCAACACATTGCCGGGTCCTAATTCCACAAAATGTGTGGCGCCGTTGGCAGCCATCGCTTGCACGGTTTGTGTCCACCGCACGGGCGAAGTGAGTTGTGCCACAAGATTCTTTTTGATTTCGTCGGGCGAGGTGTGCGGCTGCGCGTCCACATTTTGATATACCGAACAGCACGGAGTCTGAAACGCAGTGGTAGCAATGGCTGCCGACAATTCCTCTTGTGCCGATTGCATCAGCGGAGAGTGAAAAGCACCACCCACATTGAGTTTGAGAGCACGTTTGGCACCTGCGGCTAACAATTTTTCGCAAGCCAAGTCAATGCCTTTGAAGGTGCCCGAAATCACTAATTGTCCTGCGGTATTGTAGTTGGCAGGCACTACCACCTCGTCTATTTCGCTGCAAATTTTTTCGATGGTTTCGTCGGGCAGTCCCAGCACGGCAGCCATGGTTGAAGGCGTTTTTTCGCATGCCCGCTGCATCGCCTGAGCACGCACAAACACTAACCTCAAGCCATCCTCAAACGAGAGCGCGCCCGCTGCTACCAATGCCGAAAATTCGCCCAAAGAGTGTCCTGCCACCATATCGGGAGCAAAGTCCGGCAAGGTTTTGGCGAGAATCACCGAGTGCAAAAAAATGGCAGGTTGCGTAACTTTGGTCTGCTTCAAATCTTCGTCGGTGCCTGCAAACATCAACTGGGTAATGTCAAAACCAAGTATTTGGTTGGCAGTGTCAAACATGGCGCGGGCATTGGGATTTTGTTCATACAAATCCTTTCCCATTCCCACAAATTGCGCTCCCTGTCCGGGAAAAACGTATGCTTTTTTCATAAGAATTTAGAGTTTAAGATTTAAGATTTAGGATTTAAGATTTCTTTGTAAGCATAAAGCACATAAAATATTCGTTCTTCTATTGTTTTACAAGTGTTTATTATTTCAAAATGATTGGTTAATGTGGTTACATTCAAAAAGTTAGGAAATTGTGCCGCCAATGGTGGCACAATTTGTCCAGCCATTGGCTGGATAATTTCGCCACTTTTTAATTGTGCAGTTTCAAACTGCACAATTTCAACATCTTCAATTTGTGCCATTTTGGATGGCACAAATCGGGTTAATCTTAATTTATCCTGATATTCAATAAATTGAGTAGATGAATAGGTATCATAAAGCAATACCATATTATAGATATTGCTGCGGCTGTAACCGCGCAAAGTCGGGTCTTGCGAGCGCAGATATTCCGAAAGTTGCATCACCGTTTTGCTACCCCACGCCGCATTTTTGAGCCGCGACGAAACAAACGCGCCTACTTCCCACGCTGCCAGCAAATTTTCGTTATTTACGGTTTGTAAAGCGCGGGAACGGCGCAACGAAATTATTCCGTGCACCTGTTGAAATTCCTGTATTGCTAAACTATTTGTATCCACTGCGAAACATTATGAAAAACTACTATGAAATTGCATTCTTTGGCGCACAAAGGTATAAATTTTTTGCCTTATTGCAAATCAACAAAAATTATCCAAATTGAGATTTTTTTTTTACCTTCGCATCAAAAAATTATCTATATGAACTCTTTTGACCACTTGTTGGATGTTCTTAATGAACTTCGCCAAAAATGTCCGTGGGACAAAAAACAAACTATGGAATCGTTGCGCACGCTTACCATTGAGGAAACTTACGAACTCAGCGAAGCCATTATGGACAAGGATATGCCCAATATCCGCAAGGAATTGGGCGATGTTTTGTTGCACATTGTTTTTTATGCCAAAATTGCCGACGAATTGCAGGCTTTTGACATTGACGATGTGATAAATTCTCTTACCGAAAAATTGGTGTATAGGCACCCGCACGTGTTTGGCGAAGCCACAGCCAAAGATGCAGGCGAAGTGCTCAAAAAGTGGGAAGAATTGAAACTTACCGAAAAAGGCGGCAACAAAACGGTGTTGGGAGGCGTGCCCAAATCGTTGCCGGCATTGGTCAAAGCGCATCGCATACAGGATAAAGTTCGCGCCGTTGGATTTGACTGGGAGCAGCGCGAGCAGGTGTGGGACAAAGTGCAAGAAGAAATATCCGAGTTGCAGCACGAAATTGCAGCAATGGACGCCGCGCAAATGGAGGCAGAGTGGGGGGATGTGATGTTTTCGCTCGTGAACGCTGCGCGCCTCTATGGCATTGACCCTGAGACCGCTTTGGAGCGCACCAACAAAAAATTTATCAAGCGTTTCAACTACATAGAACAGCAAGTCCGTGCGCAAAATCGCCCCATCAACTCACTGTCGCCGGATGAATTAAATCAACTGTGGGAGGAGGCAAAAGGCGAGGTTTAAAAACGATTTTTTTTATTTTAAAAGCCAAAAAAATTATCAACACTACCATCATTCATTCGTATTTTCCGCGTCTTTTGCCGCAACAGCAGGAGCAATTTGCCCTGCTGGAATCGTTGTATGGCTATTGGAATGAGCGCATCAACCTTATTTCGCGCAAGGACATTGCGGAGTTGTATGAGCGGCACGTGCTGCACTCGTTGGCGATTGCCCGCTGTGTGAATTTTGCGCCCGCTACTTCTATTTTGGACGTGGGCACCGGCGGCGGTTTTCCGGGCATTCCATTGGCTATTTTATTTCCGCAATGCCGCTTCACATTGGTGGATTCTATTGGAAAAAAACTACTTGCCGTTGCCGAAATTGCAAAATCTATACATTTGCAAAATGTTGATATTCAACAAATTAGAGTAGAAAAAATGAATGCAAAATTTGATTTTGTAGTAGCACGAGCAGTAAGCGATTTGCAGCAATTTTTGACTTGGACTTGGGATAAAATCATCCCTGCACACACCGGCAGCCTGCCCAACGGAATACTCTATCTCAAAGGCGGCGACTTGGCTGGCGAGTTGAATGCTCTGCCGTGCCAACCGCAAATTTTTGATATATCCCAATGGTTTGGCGAGCCTTTTTTTGAAACAAAAAAAGTGGTATATATCGCCAAAAATTATTAACTTTGCATTGTTTTGTTATTCAAAAATTTTATTTGCTACTTGTTTTATGTTTCGTTTTGCACATCCCGAATACTTAATGTGGCTGCTGTTGATACCCGCAATGGTAGTGCTGTACATAGTTTTTGTGCGCTACCAACGCCGCATTTTGGCGCGCTTTGGCAAGTCGCCAATGGTAAAATTGTTGGCGCCTCGCGCCTCTGCTTTTCGCCGCAACCTCAAATTTGTGCTGTGGCTGTTGGCGTTCTTTTTCTTTGTGTTGGGGCTGTGCCGCCCGCAGTTGGGAGCACGTGTGAAGGAGGTTACCAAAAAAGGTGCCGAAATTATTATTGCCCTCGACGTGTCCAACAGTATGCTGGCACAGGATTTTACGCCCAACCGTTTGGAAAATGCCAAGCGTGCCATTGCTCGATTGGTTGACCAATTGGGGGGCGACCGCATTGGGCTTATTGTGTTTGCAGGCGATGCCTACATTCAATTGCCCATCACCAGCGACTACGTGTCGGCAAAATTATTTCTCAGTTCCATTCATCCCGAAATAGTGCCCAAACAGGGCACTGCCATTGGCAAAGCCATCACTACTGCTATGCGCTCGTTTAGTTTGCAAAGCGAAAAAAGCCGCGCCATTGTTGTGATTTCCGATGGCGAAAACCACGAGGACAACCCCGTAGATGCCGCCGAATCGGCTGCCAACGAAGGAATGAAGGTCTATACCATTGGCATAGGCTCGCCCAACGGCAGCCCCATTCCCCTCAAAGAGGGCGGAATGATGAAAGACCGCAACGGCGAAGTGGTGGTTACCCGCTTGGACGAAGGCACGCTCGAAAAAGTAGCCGCAGCAGGCAAGGGCATCTACGTGCGTGCCAGCAATGCCAATCTTGGATTGAATGAAATTGTGCGCGACATTCAAAAAATGGAAAAACAAGAAATGAACAGCCTCATTTATGAGGACTTTAACGAACAATACCACTACTTTTTTTTCATCGCCATTGCCTTGTTAGTATTGGAATTACTCATTACCGAGCGCAAAAGCAATTGGTCAATTTTCAAAATATAGAAAGTGGGGTAGGGAGGCAGCCATCAAAAAAAGCGTAACTAATAGTTACGCTTTTTTTGATGGCTGTGCTGTTTGCCTAATCAGAACTTAGCATCATAGGCATCAAAAGCATCAGAGAGGATTCGTCGGTGCTGTCTTCCACTGTGGGGCAAATAAGCCCTGCGCGGCTGGGGTTCGACATTTCTATTGTAACCTCCTCCGATATAAGATTTTGCAACATTTCGGTAAGGTGCAACGCGCGAAAACCAATATCCAAACTCTCGCCCTCGTATTGGCAAGATATGGTTTCTTCGCCATCGTAGGCATAGCCTAAGTTTTCGGCAGAAATTTTTAATTGGTCTTTGGTAAACGACAATTTTACCAAGCCTGTTTCGGTTGGTGCCACTGTGGCTACTCGTTTTGTTACAGCCAAAAAATCTAAGCGATTGAGAACCGCTTTGTTGGGGTTGTCAATAGGAATTACCGCTACATAATTTGGAAAAGTGCCCTCAATCAGGCGGCACACCAAGCGGTAGTTGGGCAGCGTAAAAGCAACGTTGTCTTCGTTGAACGCCACCTCTACATCTTCGACCTCTTTGACCAAAATGGTGCGCAACATTGTTGCCGATTTTTTTGGCAAAATAAATGAAGAATCGGCATCCGATTTGACATCTTTGCGCACGTAGCGTGCCAATTTGTGAGCGTCGGTTGCCACAAAAGTGAGGTCATCTTGGTGGATGTCAAAATAGACACCATTCATGATTTGCCGCATTTCGTCGTTGCCCACAGCAAAGAGCGTGCGGCCAATGCCCTCGTTGAGCACATCCGTTTTGATTGAAAACTTGGTGGTGCTCTCGATGTGAGGAATCTCCGGATACTCCTCGGCACTGCAGCCTGTGAAGGTGTAACGTCCATTGCTGGAAGTTAACTCAATGCTGTTGTTTTCTTTGTCCACCGCAATGGTAATGGGCTGGTTGGACATCATTTGCAGCGGTGCCATCAGTTGTTTGGGGATGGCAATTGCACCCTCTTGGTCCACGTGGGACACTTCGATTTCGGATACCAATGTGGTCTGCAAATCAGTGCCCATAATGGTAAGCGTACTGTTTTTCAACGATAGCAAAATATAATCCAACACGGGAGTTACATTTTTGCTGTTCATTACTTTGCTTGTGAGTTGCAAATGGTCGGACAAAATGTCACTGGAAACTACAAATTTCATAACGTTATTTAATTAAAGGTTTAGCACGCAAAGATAGTCATTTTTTTGAAATTGCAAATATTTATTTAATTGATTGATTATCAACAGATTGCATAAAATAGTTGCAAGGGGGCACCAAAATATCAAGGTCTATCCAACGCGCCAACATCTGGTGAGGCGATGGAGCGCGCTGCACATAGCAATAGTTGAGGTCAATGAAAGTGGCGCGTCCCAATTCGTCGCTGCCCCTTGGGTTGAGTTTGTGGCGCACAACAATACTGCATTTTGTGCCCGCGCGGCTCTCTATAGTAATAGCAAATGCCGTTTTTTGTAGTAGGCTGCAATCGTTGCTATCATTGGATTGTAGCGCATAGTGCAAATATCTTACGCCATAAAAATAGGACAAATATCGCTGCACCGATGCCCACACCGGCGTATCATTTTTGCATTCGCCTGAGGTGATAGATGCTCGCAAACTGTCTATTTGCAAGGTATAGGAACGAGCAGGCTGTTCAAAATTTTGTATGCTCACTTGGCTAATATCGGCAGGATGTATGGTAAAAATGTTTTTATTTTCCCACAAAAGCGTATCGGTAGGCAGCAACAAAAACAAGTCGGCATCTTCATTTCCGGCAACTTCAACGAGGTAAATTTGTGCCTTGCCTGCCAACCGTGCCACCCATCCTATGCTGTCGATATAGGCAATATGATACGAGGAAAGGCTGCACCACTTTGAACGCAAACGCACGCTCACAAACGATTGTGGAAATTCAACATGGGAGGCTAACAACGATTGTATTTGCAAATTTTTCATGGCATCCACGGCATCCCACACAGCGTCTTGGTCGGCGTAGGTGGTGCCATTGACCCACCACTGCTGCTCGTGTTTCGTTAGCACCGCGCTTTGCCCTTGGCTGCTCAGTTCTATGCGTGTCAACGATTGTTCATCTACCGAAAATGTATTAGAACTACAACCGGCAACAACTGCTACAGTCATTATCCACAATTTTACATTTTTCCTAACCATCGCAAAATATCATTACCATTGGCAAATACCATAAGCAGCACCAATAGTGCCATTCCTACTCTTTGTGCACGCTCCAAAAATTTGTCGCTGGGCGTGCGGCGGGTTATCATTTCATAAAGAATAAACGCCAAAAAACCGCCGTCAAACGCAGGAATGGGCAAGATATTCATAAACGCAAGTATGATAGACAAGAATGCGCTCATTGCCCAAAAATGAGACCAGTTCCAGGTTTTGGAAAACAAATTACTAATAGTGCCAAAGCCGCCCAAACTTCTTGCTCCTTCTTTGGTGAACACCAATTTGAATTGCTTGACGTAACTTACCAGCGTTTTTGTGCCCAGCGAAATGCCCGCAGGAATAGCGGCAAAAAAGCCGTACTCTTGCCTTTCTACCTTAAAAAAATGATAGATGTTGTAAGTGTAAACGCCCAATTTTGCGTCATCGGTGAGGGTAATGGCTTGCGTGAGCAACTCATTTTGTCGGTAGAGCATCAGCGCAATCTCTTTGCCGGCGTGGTTTTGCAGTTGTTCGGTCAATTCTGCATAATAGGGACAATGTTGCTCGTTAAATCCTACAATGCTGTCGCCTGCTTGCAATCCTGCTGCCTCGGCAGGCGAGTTGGGCAGCACGCTTTGCACCACAAAAGGTACACGTTCTTGCGCAAATCGACTCACCCTTTGCGCCAAAATTTGTTGTGAAAAATCGGCAGGGAGTTGAATTTGCACCGTGTTGTTGCCCCGCAGCACGGTTACGGTTTCGCCATCCGAGAGAATAACTTTTTCGACGGCTTCGCCCATTGTAAGGGGTTCAAAATCGGCCACTCGCAATATCTTGTCGCCATCCTCAAAGCCCGCATCTTTTGCCACCTGACAGTAATTGTAGCCGTTGGTAACGTTTTGAATGGGCAGATATTCTTTGCCCCACACAAACAAAATCATTGCATAAATGAGCACCGCCGACACAAAATTAAAGAGCACTCCGCCCACAATGATGAGCAGCCGTTTCCACGCCGCCTGCGAGCGAAACTCCCACACCTGAGGCGGTTGCTTCATTTGCTCCTTGTCCATCGACTCGTCTATCATCCCGCTAATTTTGCAATAACCGCCCACGGGTAGCCAGCCAATGCCCCATTCGGTGTTGTCGGGATGCTCCTTCCATTCCTTTGGCGGAGCCGGCGAAAGCCAACTAAAATGCCACTTTCCTGCAAAGCGTTTGGCACGCACCAACGACCGCCGAGGGTTAAAAAAGAGATAAAATTTATCCACCCGCACTTTGAAAAGGCGAGCAAACAAAAAGTGCCCGCACTCGTGCACCAACACCAGCAGCGAAAGGCTAATAACAAACTGCGCTACCTGAATAAAAATGTCCATAAAGTTTTAATTAATTAAGAGTTTCAAAATTCCAATCCAAATTTTTCTTTCAATGTGAGCAACGAATTATTTTTTTCGGCAAAATAATTAAATTGTTCTATGGGTAAATAGGGTTTTTGGTTTTTTTCTTGCTTGGCTTCTTGTTTGTGCACGGCGGCTAATGTTATAGATTTGTTATTGAACGTGCTTTGCAGATGCGCCGTCAAAGATTCTTTTGCTTCATCAATAGCCTCATAAAAAAATGCGTTGTTGCACACACAGCGCACTTTGAAATTCTCTGCTACTTCCATCGTCGAAGTCTCTATGGCATTGATGAGCCGCACATTATTTTGTTCTTTGCTTTGTGCATAATTTTGTAAGATATTTTTGACATTATTTTCTGTAAAATCTTGATTTTCGACAAATTGCGTATTGGTAGAGAGGTCATTTTTTTGCGTTTCTACTGTCTTTGTTGTGGGTGCTATTTCGGCAACGTAGGGTGCAGTCTGTTTTGCGGCAGGCGGGGCAGATGGTTTTTCAGTTTCTTTGGGTATAATTGTTATAGGTTCAGATTTTTTTTTTTCGTTGCCAATGTTGGTAATATTGAGCAAGCACAACTCTACGTGAAAGCGTTGCTGGCTGCTGCTTTTATAGGTGGCTGCGCATTGTCCTGCTGCGTTGAGTGCCTCCAGCAACCACTCCACCGCCGTTTGTGCGGCTTGCGCCACGTATTGCTGCTTCACGCTTTCGGTTGCCTCCATCAATATGGCAGTGCTTGCATCTTTGCACATTAGCAAATTGCGAAAGTGAGTGCACAAGCCCATCATAAAAGGCTGCGCATCAAATCCGCGCGAAAGAATATCGTCAAACAACAGCATCGCCTTTTGATAATCGTGGGCGAGAAAAGAATCGGTAAGTTGAAAGTAGTACGCCGAATCGAGCACGTTGAGATTGTCAATCACTTGCTCGTAGGCGAGCGTGTTGCCGCAAAAAGATACCACTTGGTCAAAAATAGATAGGGCGTCGCGCATAGCACCGTCTGCCTTTTGGGCAATCACGTGCAAAGCGCGTTCGTCGGCTTGCACTCCTTCTTTGGTGCAAATGTTTTTTAGAAACTCCACAGTATCTTCCACGCGAATGCGTTTGAAATCATACACCTGACAGCGCGAAAGAATGGTGGGTAAAATTTTGTTTTTTTCGGTGGTTGCCAAAATAAAAATAGCGTGTGCGGGCGGCTCTTCAAGCGTTTTCAAAAAAGCATTAAAGGCGGCCGGCGATAGCATGTGCACCTCGTCGATAATATAAACGCTGTATTTGCCCACCTGCGGCGGGATGCGCACTTGCTCGTTGAGGTCGCGAATGTCTTCAACACCGTTGTGGGAGGCGGCGTCCAATTCGTGAATGCAGTAGGAACGCTGTTCTTTGAATGATTTGCACGACTCGCACTCGTCGCAGGCTTCAATGCCATTGATGGGCGAGAGACAGTTGATGGTTTTGGCAAAAATGCGCGCACAAGTGGTTTTGCCCACGCCGCGAGGCCCGCAAAACAAGTAGGCATGTGCCAAATGCTGACGAGTGATAGAATTTTTGAGCGTAGATGTAATAGCAGCCTGCCCAATCACCGTATCAAAGGTTTGGGGTCTGTACTTACGCGCCGATACTACAAAATTTTCTGCCATGCCAATTCAAAAGTTTCAATCCGTAAAAACGGACGGCAAAGATAGTAAAAATAATTCATATAATAACTTTAACATTATTTAACGTTTGTAAAACCACCTTTTATTGATGAATTACAAATCCAATTCCATCTGTTGTGCAGCGCCGGAGTGTGGTTTTGCCACCGGTTGTGTTTCAACAAGCGGTGTTTTTATAGGCTCTACAAAACGCGCTGTTTTTACCTCGTAGGTGGTGAGGCGTTTGCCTTTGGCGCGGAAACTTTTGACACCAATAAATGCCTCCACATCAACGCGCTCGCTGGGACGCTGCTGATGCTTGCCGCCAAAGATAATCTCTGCCTGCGGAAAGGCATCATCGTTGAGTGCCGCCAAATAGGATGCAGGATTTTCTTCGTCAATAAAATTCTGTGGATTGGCAGATGCCTCTAACGAAAATCGCTTGATGTAGAACAGTTTTTGGGTAGCATCAAAATAAATGGCGCTAAAAACTTTGGCAGGGTCAAAGCGTTGAATGTAGCCCAAGTCTTCCTCGTAGTGGTTGACCAATTCAAAGGAGGTGGTGTAGAAGGTGCCGCTTTTGGTAATGGCAAGCAAGCGGTCGCCTTCAAAAAATTCGCCCAAAAACACGCCGCGTTCCTCAGTATTGAGGCGTTTTACGGCAGGGTCAAACCAAATTTTTTGCCCTATTTGCATCGAAACACCTTTTTCTTTTAACTGAATTTTGTGAATGGCAAAGCGTGTAAAAATGTTGCCTTGCGCATTGCGTCCTTTGATTTCTATTTGGCTAAAGTCGAGCGTCAATTGCAGGTGTTTGAGGCGCGGACGCGGGCGCAAAAATACGGTCAGTTTTTCGGCTTCGCCGTTGCTATTGACCGAAAACCATAGCAATTCGGAGCCTTCGGCGCCTTTGGTAATGTCGTATTCTTTGTCGCGGATAACGCCGGTTACGGCAAAACGTTTGTACAAAATGGCACCATTTTTGCCATCGCGATACACCACATTGTAGGTGGTGCGGGTGTCGTTTTTGCGAAAAACATCCACGTGCACAATGTCTTTGCCCACAAACAATTTGTCGGTAACCTTTGATACCACATACTTTCCGTTGCGCAAAAATGCAATGATGTCGCCAATATCCGAGCAGTCGCACACAAATTCGGCTGCCTCGTCGCGGCGCAAATCGGTGCCCACAAAACCTTCTTTTTTGTTGGCATACAATTTTGCATTGTTCACCACAACCTCCGCCACGTCTATGGTTTCAAAGCCTATCAGTTGTGTTTTGCGCTCGCGCCCTTTGCCGTATTTTTTTTGAATGTTTTTGAAAAACGCAATCGTGTAGTCGGTCAAATGCGCAATATGATTGTTGACCTCATCTATCTCTGTTTCAATGCCTGCAATGTGTTCCTGCGCCGCCTTAATGTCAAATTTAGATATTTTGCGCACCGGTTTTTCGCACAATTTTTCGACATCTTCGCGCGAAATATCTCGGCGCAGCAATTTGCGATACTTTTGCAATGCCGCTTCAATGCTTGCCAATTGGGCATCCCAGGTAGCGGCATCTTTTTCGAGTTCTTTGTAAATGCGTTGCTCAAAAAATATCTTTTCTAAGGACGAAAAATGCCAATCGGTTTGCAATTCTTCCAAACGTATCTGCAACTCTTGATTTAACAGGGATTGCGTGCGCGCCACATTGTGCCGCAAAATATCTTTTACGCCCCAAAATACAGGTTTTTCGTCCACAATCACGCAAGAGTTGGGCGAAATAGACACCTCACAATCGGTGAAAGCATAGAGTGCCTCTATGGTTTTGTCGGCAGATACATCGCCTGCCAGATGCACCACAATTTCGACCTCGCGGGCAGTGTTGTCGTCAATGTTTTTGATTCTAATTTTGTTCTTCTCATTGGCTTTCAGTATCGATTCGATGAGGCTGCCTGTTGTTTTTCCAAAAGGGATGTCGTTGATTATCAAGGTTTTGGTATCCTGTTTGGTAATTTTGGCACGCACTTTGACTGCTCCGCCCCGCAGCCCATCGTTGTAGCGCGAAACGTCTGCCATACCGCCGGTGGGAAAATCGGGGTACAAATCAAAAGGCTGGTTGCGCAGGCAAGCAATGCAGGCATCGGCAATTTCGTTGAAATTGTGCGGCAAAATTTTGGAAGCCAAGCCTACGGCAATGCCCTCGGCGCCTTGCGTGAGCAGCAACGGAAATTTCACCGGCAGGGTGTTAGGTTCGGGGTGGCGGCCATCGTAGGAGGTTGTCCAGTCGGTGGTTTTGGGGTTAAACACAATTTCGTTGGCAAAGCGGGATAGGCGCGCATCAATGTAACGCGAGGCTGCGGCACTGTCGCCGGTGTAGAGATTGCCCCAGTTGCCCTGCGTTTCTATCAATAATTCCTTTTGCCCCAATTGCACCAAAGCATCGCCAATAGAGACATCGCCGTGAGGGTGAAACTTCATGGTGTCGCCCACAATGTTTGCCACCTTGTTGAAACGCCCATCGTCGATGCGTTTCATCGCGTGCAAAATGCGGCGCTGCACAGGCTTGAGTCCATCGTGCAAATGCGGCACGGCGCGCTCCAAAATTACATAGGAGGCATAGTCCAAAAACCAATTTTGATACATTCCGGTCAGGTGGCGTTTTTTGCTGTCGTCCACCTGCGTGAGTCTGGCATACTTGCTCTGCTCCACCGCCGATAGCGCGGCAGGCGCATCATTGGTTTCCAATTCTTCGCTTTCGTTGTTGGGTTCGTTTGACATATTATTTACAGTTTCGAGTTCAATGTTTAAAATCCTGCAAAGATAATAATTTTTACAAATTTAATTTTGAACATCCCAACCTAAGCGTTTTGCTCCCTATTTTTTGTAGCCAACATTCCACAAGCCGCCAAAATATCTTCGCCGCGCGAAGTGCGCACTGTTGTTATCACTCCGTGCCGCTGAAGATGTTGTTGAAATTGCTCAATGGTGCTCGTGCCTGCTCCGCGCAAAGGGCTGTTGGGCAGGGCGTGAAAACGAATGAGATTGACCCTGCACTCTAAGCCCTGCAACAATCGGGCAACGGCAAGGGCGTGCTTTGGACTATCGTTGATGCCTGCAAAAAGGATGTATTCAAAACTCACGCGGCGTTGCCCAGTCCAATCGTAACGGCGAATAATATCCAGCGTTTGTGCAATGGGATAGGCTTTTTGCATAGGCATTAGCGAGCGGCGCTCCTCGTCAAATGGCGAGTGCATACTCACTGCCAAATGACAACCTGTCTCGTCCAAAAAACGGACAAGCCCGCTGTGAACGCCAATGGTAGAAAGGGTTATGCGCGTGGGCGACCAGCCCATCCCCCACTCTGCCGTAATGATTTGCAAACTTTGCAGCACTGCCTGCAAATTGTCCAAAGGCTCGCCCATCCCCATCAGTACAAGGTTGGAGAGCATGGCACTTTCGGGAATGCTCAAAATCTGGTTCAAAATATCGGTTGCCGAAAGGTGTTGCACAAAACCCATACGGGCTGTGGCGCAAAAGGTGCACCCCATACGGCATCCCGCCTGCGACGACACGCACAGCGTGGCACGGTCGTTGCTGGGAATATACACTGTTTCTATCGTTGCCAAAGGATTGCCGGCAACCTCCAACAAGTATTTTTTGGTGCCATCGGCGGATTGTTGCACAGCACAAGGAGCCGAGAGACCCACAGCATAATTATCAGCCAAATTTTGGCGGCACTTCAACGACAAATTGCTCATTGCTGCAATGTCTTGCACACGTTTTTGGTAAAGCCATTGCGCCATTTGCTTTGCCGCAAATGCGGGCATTCCTTGCTCGGCAGCCAATTGCTCCAAATCGCCCAAAGTTTTACCTAATAGATAATTCATTAAATATCAACAAGTTATGATTATTTATTGCACTTGCATTGCTATCAACAAGACAGTTGTGCAAAAGTAAGCATTTTTTTGCTACCTTTGCCAAATTGTTGAATAATGGAGAATGAAACTTGAAACATTGAACTCTTATACAAATGAATATTGCCGAATATCTTATTTTTGAAAATCTCTTTTTAGAGACCCCAATTTATCAAGTTGCTTTGTATGGCTTGCTCATAGTGGCTTTGATAGTACAATTGTGCTACTATTTGAGTGTTTTTCGTGGTGCCACGCGATGCAGCAAAAGTCAGGACAAGCCAATCGTGCAGCAGCCCATTTCGATAGTTATTTATGCCAAAAACGAAGCCCAAAGTTTGGATGCCCAT
The DNA here is from genome assembly GCA_025996715.1 of Bacteroidia bacterium. Taxonomy (GTDB): domain Bacteria; phylum Bacteroidota; class Bacteroidia; order Bacteroidales; family UBA932; genus BNTQ01. The sequence goes on from BNTQ01000001.1 coordinate 48,988, forward strand.
CTGCCGTTTTTTTTAGAGCAAAACTATCCTCATTTTGAAGTCATTGTGGTCAACGATTCCTCGACCGACAACACCGAAGAGTTGTTGTCGAACCTCAAACTCAAATACCCGCATTTGCACTACTCCAACATTGAGTTTAACGAAAAATTTAAGCACGACCGCAAATTAGGAATCATTGTGGGAATGAAGGCTGCACAAAACGATACGGTAATTTTTACAGATGCCGATTGTGTGCCCTTTGACAAACATTGGCTGGCAACAATGCAAGCCTCATTTACAGACGAAAAAGATTTTGTGATTGGGCATTGCAATTATGAAAAACTCAACAAATGGATGCGTTGCGATGCCATTTACACTGCGCTGTTTTCGATTCACGCGGCGCGACGCGGAAAACCTATCAAAGCCACGTTCAAAAATTTGGGATTGCGCAAAAAAACTTTTTTTGCCAACAATGGCTTTGCCTACATCAACCATTTGCCCAACAGCGAAGAAACCCTGTTTGTGAGCCGCAATACCAATGCCAAAAACACCGTAGTTGCCGCGTTTCCCAACAGCATAATATCGAGCACACAACGGCTGAAGTTTCATCAATGGTGGAAAGAGCGCGTTACACAATCGGCACTATTTGCGCTCAACAAACGCTCTCACATTGTTTCCCATATCGAAATGATTTCACGAGTAGCCTATTATATTGCTGCTGTTGCCTTGTTAGCGTGCGCTTATGTGGAGCATAGTGCGCTCATTATTGCTATGGTAGCCCCTTTTGTTCTCTTGCGGTGGATATTGCAATTGGGCTTGTTTAGCCGCATCAAAAAAGCGTGGCGGGGACACGGGATGGTACTGTCGTTGTTTTTTTACGACCGCCTATCGCCTTGGTTGGCACTGCTCATCGCTTTGTGCTGCCCCAATTTACACAAAAATAAAAGTGCCATCTAATGCCGTCGATTACTCCTACATCTGCCCAAATTGCTGTGTGGGTGCAACAAGCGCAAAACGGCGACCACACAGCGTTTTCACAATTGATGAAACGTTACAAAGAAGGCGTGATGGCGCACTTGCAGCAGCGGCTGCACAATCTCTCGGATGCCGAAGATGTTACTATGCAAGCATTTACCAATGCGTTTGAAAAAATTGCCACCTACTCGCCGCAATATCAATTTAGCACTTGGATTTACAACATTGCCAACCATTGCTGCACCGATTTTGAGCGCAAGCACAAAGACCAACTTGTTTCTATTGACAATTTGTCGGACAAAGACACCTACAACGCCCAACACGCCGACAAAAATCCGGAGGAGACCATCATTGCAGAGCAGGATATAGCACTCACAAAACTATTGTTGTCAAAGTTGAGCCCTACCTATCGGCAGGTAATAGAACTTCGCTATTTGCACGAATTTGCCTACGAAGAAATTGCCAAAAAACTACATCTCCCCATCGGCACCGTCAAAACCCGCCTCTCACGCGGCAAAGATTTGTTGGTGAAAATGTTGGTGAATAGTAAAGTGTGAGTTTTAGGCTCTGCCTCAGGCTAACGTGAGGGGGGAGTAAAAATTCACGCTTCAATGGTACCTTTCTTGAATGCGGCACTTAATAGATTTTCTATCTCCACAATAATTTTCTCTCGTTGAAAATTTGCCTCGTAGTATTGCTTTCCGCGCATACCCATTTCATTCAATTGTGCTGCGGAGTATTGCGATAAGGTTTGTAAGTTTTGAGCAAATGCAATGGCATCGCCCGCAGGGCACGTTAAACCGGCGCCTGCTTCATTGACAATAGCCGCTCCTTCTCCATTGAGCATTGCCGCTATCGGCTTAGCCGAAACGAGGGCAGTTTGTATTCTTGTGGGAGCCGTGAGCGCAAATATAGGTTCATCTTTTAGAGAAACCAACACCACATCTGTATGGGCTATAATATGGGGCATCTCATCGATAGGGAATCGCCCTAAAAAATGAACATTTGATAAGCAATTTTTCTTAACCTCCTCTTCAAACCACGTCCTTTTTCTACCATCCCCCACCATCACTAATTGCACATTGCTTTTCATCGAGGTCAAATGTTTAGCCGTTGCCAGTAATGCCTCACAATCCTGCGCCTCGCCGATATTCCCTGTGAACATCACCTTAAAACCATCGGGAAGCAATGATTGGTATTTATTTTTATCAATCGTACCTTTTTCGTATAACTCTTCTGCCCAATTAGGAGCATAATATATTTTTTGGGATGGTACGCCTTTTGCCTCCAGTGAGGCACGAAATGTCTTTGATGATATAAGGATTTTATCCATTCTACTATAAATATACTTCACCATTTTGGACAATAATCTAAGTATCCACTCAGCCCGAACGCTACTTGCCGCACTCACGCTTTCGGGCCAGAGGTCAAGTACCCACAGCAAAGTATTTACCCTATGAAACTTTTGATACACGATGGACGGAAAGGCTACGGTGATGGGTGAAGTGGCGAATACAAACACAGCATCATATTTTTTATGCTGAAATAGTATATAAAAACAAGATGAAATCACAAACGAAAAATAATTTGCTGCCAACCTAATTCCACCTGCCTTTCCACGAGGAATAATTGGCACCCTTCTGATTTTTACACCTTTATGCACCTCATTTCGTGGAGCAAAAAAAGAATATCCTGTGTAAAATTTTCCCTGCGGATAGTTTGGTTGACCAGTCAACACGTTCACAAAATGCCCCTTTTCTGCAAGACATTCTGCCAAATCGTTCACTTTGAAATTTTCGGGCCAAAAGTATTGGCTGATAATTAAAATTTTCATATCTGTTTTTGCCAAACTACACGATTAACATAATCGGTGTATGATAAAATAATGCGCACCACCTTGTCTGATACGTTGGGCATACTGTAGTCGGCTACGTGACGGAAATTAGCAATGTTTTCGCTCGCCAACTGCGCAAGACCCTGCATCACCCGCTCGGGATTAAGCCCCACCATCATTACGGCGGCTTCTTCCATTGCTTCGGGACGCTCGTGTGCTTCGCGCAAATTCAGCGCAGGAAAGCCCAATATGGAGGATTCCTCCGAAATTGTTCCACTATCGGACAACACGGCTTTGGCATTCATTTGTAACGCAATGTAGTCGCTCAAACCAAGTGGTTTCATCAACTTCACCAACGGGCTAAATTGTATTTGCCTGTTTTCTACCATTTTCCGCATGCGTGGGTGCGTAGAAACAATTATGGGCAACATATATTGTTCTGCCACCTGATTAAGTACGGTTACTAAATTCAGAAAATTCTTTTCGTTGCCGATATTTTCCTCGCGATGCGCAGATACCACAAAGTAGTTATCTTTGGTTATCTGTAAGGTTTTTAGGATGCTGCTTTGTTGCACTTTCGGCAGGTAACTGTGCAATACCTCGTACATTGGGCTACCAGTTTTGATAATACGGTCGGCAGACAATCCTTCACGCAGCAGGTATTCTCTTGCAATGTCGCTGTACGTCATATTAATGTCACTGATGTGGTCTACTATCTTTCGGTTGGTTTCTTCCGGTACTCTTTGGTCAAAGCAACGATTGCCCGCCTCCATGTGGAAAATAGGGATGTGCCGTTTTTTGGCAGGGATGGCGCATAGGCAACTATTGGTATCGCCCAGCACCAAAAACGCATCTGGTTTTTCTTTTTCCAAAATGGGGTCAATTTTTATTAAAATTTGACCAATGGTCTCTGTCGCATTAACCCCTGCAGCATCCAAAAAATAGTCGGGCTTGCGCAAGTCGAGGTCTTCAAAAAACACCTGATTGAGTTCATAATCATAATTTTGTCCTGTATGCACAAGGATATGCTCCACCGCAGGCGACTGGTCTAATTTTACCAGCACCCTCGATAGACGTATAATTTCGGGGCGCGTACCCACCACTGTAACAACCTTTAACTTATTCATTTTGCTTTTTTTTAAATAGGTTCAAAAAATGTATCAGGGTCATTTGGATTAAATAATTCGTTAATCCAAAACTGCGTAATCAATTCTGTTTCACCGATATTAGTGATATTGTGCGTGTACCATATCGGCATATCCACGTAGGAGGTTTTGTTGCCCGAGAGCGTAAAATTTACCACATCGTTTGTTCCCACCCTGCGCAACTGAATACGTGCCTCACCTTGCAACACCACAAAACGCTCTATTTTTCTCGTGTGGTAATGGTTGCCGCGTGTAACGCCCTGCTTGGTGGTCGAAAACGATACTTGTCCGCCTGTATGCAATTTTATGGTTTCCACAAAGGTACCCCGCTCATCCGTGTGCGGCTGTAACGGTACAGGAAAATATGTGGGTAAGTCAATGTAGCAACGGAACGTATTAAATAGATTTACCTCAAATTGTGTGGATAACTTCGGTATAATGCCTTGCTCAAAGTACTGTGCCTTATATGTTTCTAATAAACTCAATAATTCAGAAACTTTTTTTTCGGCAGTGTGCGGCAAAGGCAACTCTACTTGCGATTTATCAGTTGCAATCACCCTATAAATATGCTCCGCCAATTCGCCCACATAAATCAACTTTAGTAGTCCGTCCACATCAATTTTAGGTTGCTCGCCGTGCGTCAGTTGGTGGCAAAAAGTGGCTACCACCGAATTATAGTAGGGTTTGCCAAATGGTCCATAAACATTTGGGATAATCAATCCTGTAAACAGCGCACCATTTTTTTGTGCCCACCTGCGTAGCATTTCGCGTCCTTCCCGTTTAGATTTTCCGTAGGCATTATCGCGCTGCTCCTGCGTGGAGGATGAAAATATGAGGTGGGGTGCAACTTGTGCTACTTCCATTGCCTCCGTTAGTTGCTGCACAAGGCGCAGGTTGATTTCGTACAACTCGGCATCGCTACTACAACGGTTCACGGCTGCTAAATGCACAATAGCATCGCACTCGCCCACAAAATTTGCCAATCGTTTTGGGTCAGCAAAATACCTATCTTCAAATGGCACCACCTCCACTTCTTCTTTTGTGCGCAAGAGGTTGCGAAGATGCGTTCCCACAAACCCCGCCTGCCCAGTGATTCCTACTCGTTTCATAATTTTCATAATTTAGTATTTACTCCAATCCACCCATCGTGCGCTGTCGTAACGCCATGAGTCGTTGTATGCCTCCGGCAACCTTTTGCCCGAAAAAACTAATAGCGTAGAATTATTTTTTCCTGCTTTGAGGCAGTTGGCGTACCCCTCGGGCACACACACAATTTTGCTATCGCTCTCGGTCATCTGAAACAACTCTACAGGCAAATTATCAGATGGATTATCCCAGTTGTCGGGTTGCACCAATGCCAGCGTAAACGAACCTTTTACGCAGTAAAACCATTTTTTTTCACAGCGATGCCCATGCCAACCTCGCACCACCTGCCTATCGGGGTGGTGAATGAAGTAGAACCGTTGCACACCATCAAAGCAAAAATTGTTCAGCGAACTAATTTGCCCCCTATGGTCGGTAAAAATTTCACCTTGTATGAGTTTAATTGCTGACATTTTATCATTATTTTAATCCTAAATCCTCCTTAATTTCAGGCAATTTCAACAACAACTTTTTCATTCCGTCTTTATCTAATCTTGCTGTATTATGTGAGTGATAATCTTCACATTGTTGCACCTTTTCCTCGCCCTCTACAAAATACTTGTCGTAGTTCAAATCGCGGCTATCGCACGGAATGCGGAAGTAATTGCCCATATCCTCGGCTTTTGCCATTTCTTCCCGCGTAACCAAGGTTTCGTACAATTTTTCGCCGTGGCGAGTGCCAATGGTTTGCAGATGTTGCGGTGATTTGTACAACTCCAACAATGCCTCCGCCAAGGTTTGTATAGTGGCTGCGGGGGCTTTTTGCACAAATAGGTCGCCGTTGCTACCATGCTCAAAAGCGTACAGCACCAAATCCACCGCATCGTCTAATGTCATCATAAAGCGAGTCATATTGGGGTCGGTAACAGTCAAATCTTTGCCTGCCTTCATTTGTTCCACAAAGAGTGGAATAACGGAGCCGCGACTTGCCATTACGTTACCGTAACGTGTACAGCAAATCGTAGTTTTGGCATCGCTGCCCAGCATACGTCCTTTGGCAATAGCCACTTTTTCCATCAGTGCCTTGCTCATACCCATCGCGTTTATTGGATATGCTGCCTTGTCGGTGGATAGTACCACCATACGCTTCACAACGTGCGCAATGGCAGAATCCAATACATTTTCCGTTCCTAAGATATTGGTACGTACCGCTTGTGTGGGAAAAAATTCGCACGAAGGTACTTGTTTGAGCGCAGCCGCATGAAAAATAAAATCCACACCGCTCATTGCGCCATCCACCGAGCGTTTGTCGCGCACATCGCCGATGTAGAACTTGACTTTATCGCTCTGCAACGAGTGCCGCATATCATCCTGTTTTTTCTCATCACGCGAAAAAATACGAATTTCACGTATGTCGGAACCCAAAAAACGGCGCAACACCGCATTCCCAAAGGAACCTGTGCCACCTGTTATGAGTAAAGTTTTGTTGGTAAACATTGTTATTTTAATTTTAGATGCGGTTTATTTACTTTATTTTCATTCTTTGTCTCTTAAACTTTCTTCAATGTCCGCAATGCTTGGCGCTGAATTAAAAGTGCAAAGTTACAGAAAAATGCTGAATAAAATAAGCGTTATTTTGATAATATGTAATCACGTCTGTTTCCATTATTGATTTAACTCGTTTCGTATAAAATCTTCCAATATTTTCTTAGTGGGCAACTCCAAAGCGTATTTTGATATAAAAATATCTTTGTCGCTGTCAGCCATAGCGTATTCTACCAAGGCATTGTTTTTGTTTGTTACCAACAAAATACCTACGGGCGGATTATCATCGGAGTACATCATTTCCTTGCGGTAATAGTTGATATATGTCTTGAGTTGCCCAATATGTTCATAAGAAAAACTACCCACTTTCAACTCTACCAATACGTGGCACTTCAAAATGCGATGGTAAAATACCAAATCGCAAAAATAGTATTCATCGCCGATAATGATGCGTTTCTGGCGTGCCTCAAAACAAAATCCATCACCCAATTCCATCAAAAATTCTTCCAAGTGTTCAATCAATGCTTGCTCTAAATCCGATTCGTACACCACATCTTTTGATTTCAATCCTAAGAACTCAAATACTAACGGCGATTTAATGGTATCCAACATAGTGGCAGTTTCGCTTTTTTCTTGTGTCAATTTGCTCAATAGCGCAGGGTTTTGGCTCATTCCGCTACGTTCAAAATACAAACTATCTATTTGGCGTTTCAACTCCCTTACGCTCCACGTGCCTTTTATACACTCAATTTCGTAAAATGCTCGCTTGAGTATGTTGTCTATGGGCAACAACAATTTTATATGTGTAAACGAAAGTTTGTGAACTAGTTTGTCGGCAGGAAGCAAGGGAATATCGTATTGCTTGAATTGGGCACTCAGTGAGTGCCCAATTGTAACATTCTCATTATCAACGTTTTTCAATTGGGCAGACAGTGTTTGCCCAATTGAAAGATGGATTTGGAAAAATTGTGGAAGATAATCCTTTACTTGCGGATAGACATTGTAAAACTGTCTGTATAATTTCAAATTTCTATACGACAAACCCTCCTCGCTAAAACTATCCGCAAGGTTTTGTAGCAATTTTGCTCCGTACTTGGCGCGGTCTTCGCCCTTTTGCTCAAACTCTACAATGTACATACCAATCAACCAATTCCTTACTGTAAGGTGAACATTGATGGCACTCACCGCGCTTTGCCTGAACGAGGCAGATAATTGCTGTATGTCTTGTTTTAATTTGCTAAAATCCATAATCTGTTATTCTATTCATACTTTGCATAACCTTTTGCGTTTTTTATTAGCCCTTTTTTGTGCTTTGCGGTTATGATGGAATTTTTTATTTTTCTATTATTTTTTTACGAACCCTTTTGGGCATACTCGCCTTGATAAATAGTATTCTGCTCATATCCTTCATATCTCTTTTTAACCAAAAAATAGTATGCGCGATGCACACGACTAACATTAAGTGATTTTATAATCCGTTTTGTGAAAGAGTATAATTTTTCATGCCATTTTCGGTTTTTAATAATTAGATTATTTACTTTTATACCAAAATAAGTTTCACATACACTTTTATAACTTACCAAAAAAGGCATAAAAAACAAATCTTTTGCGACTTTTGGTATATCGTATGTAATAGCCTTTAGTACCAAATTATTATTTTCTACATTTATGCGAGTGCCATGATAATGAAAAAACACAACCGGATAGGTTTTATCTTTGTGAACAAACTCGTAATTGTTGAGATATTTGTACTGCCGCATATTCCATGGAGCAACGCCTGCACCTCTATTTTTGATGACGAGCACATTTTTGAATTTTGCAGCAAATGATTCTAAATATCTTTGGTCTCCATATTTGCCATTTTCATATCGGGCAAAACACCAATCAATACAACTATCCCGCCACCATTGTAGGGCTTTGCGACCATCTGCATCGTTTTTGAAATACACAAAGTGTACACAAAACTCTCCCGCTAAATCCTTATTGAGCATAAAGTGTTTGGTTATGGCTACAGAGGCATTTGCTTTCTCTATTTCTTCAAAAATAACTTGAGGGGAAGAAAAAAATAGTAAATCGGCATCCAAATAAACACCATGGTCTAAGTTAAACCTCTGTATTGCATATAAAACGGTGGACGAACTGCATGTCCAGCAATACTCCGCCTTATTTCTTGTTGGTTTTACTGCTAAAAGTTCCTCGCTTTCAAATTCTTGTAGCGATATTACTGTCATTTTTGGCAAATTTAACGCGACCAATTTTTTGTAACAATCGTCATCAAAAGCGACCACGTACAAATGAAAATTATCGCACACTTTACACAAAGAATCGTATAATACCAAGCCTTTTGGCAAATAGTACGAATCAAAAAGAGTGCAAAAATTATATGTTTTTGAGGATTGCATAGTTATTCTTTCCAATTATTTATTAACGTTACCACTGTTTTTGCTTCATCTATCGACATAGCAGGACTCATTGGCAAACTTAATTCTTGCTCATGTATCAACTCCGTTATAGGAAAACTTAAATGATTCCACTCCTTGTAACATTTTTGTTTATGGGGTGGAATAGGATAGTGAATCACCGTTTGCACACCATTTTCTTGTAAGTATGCTTGCAACCCATCTCGTTTTTTTGTCCGAATAGGGAATATATGAAACACATGCGCATCCCAATCTTGCACAATTGGTAAAACTATATTGGGGTGTGTAATACACTCTATGTAATAGCGCGCAATCTTACGCCGATTGGCATTGTCTTTGGACAAATGTTCAAGTTTCACATTAAGAATAGCAGCATGTATTTCATCCAAACGGCTATTGTAGCCGCGATAATCAAATACATATTTTTTTTCCGAACCATAGTTGGCGAGTGTGCGCACTAATTTTGCCACATCTTCGTCATCAGTAGTTACGGCGCCTGCATCACCAAATGCTCCCATATTTTTTGTCGGATAAAAACTGTGCGCTGCCGCATCACCAAGCGAACCGGTAACTTGTCCACGATACTTACAGCCGTGTGCTTGTGCATTGTCTTCCATCAACTTGAGATGGTATTTTTTGCACAAATTTCCTATTTTTTCTACATAGGCACATTGCCCGTATAAGTGTACAATCATTATTCCTTTGGTACGTGCCGTAATTGCAGCCTCTATTTTTTCGGGGTCTATTTGATAGGTAGCAAGGTCTGGTTCTACCAATATCGGCGTAAGCCCATTATCCGATATGGCTAAAATGGTGGCAATGTAGGTGTTGGCGGGCACAATAATTTCATCGCCTTTTTGCATAACGCCCATTTCCATATAGGCATGCAGGATAAGGCGCAAAGCATCTAATCCGTTGGCAACACCCACACAATATTGGGTGCCAATAAAACGACTATAATTTTCCTCAAAGGCAGCGTTCTCTTTGCCCTGCAAATACCAACCTGAGGATATTACTTTAGCGGCAATATCCTGATATTCGCCCAATCGTAAATTGGTAACCTGCACAAGGTCTAAATTTTTTATCATACGTTGTTGATGTACTGTAAATAGTTGGAATAATCCCGAATATAATCTTTTTCGTCATATTGATGCGAGGTAAGTACTAAACAAATTGAACCTGATGAAAATCCGCGCTCGGCAGCCCAAATACCCGGCGGAATATGCAAGCCAAAATACGGGCGATTAAGCAATACCGTCCTTTTATTGCTTCCATCGTTAAGTTCCACTTCAAAACTGCCGCTTGCAGCAATTAAAATTTGATGGCACTCTCGATGTGCGTGTGCCCCACGGTCTTCGCCGCCGGGAATGTCGTACAAGTAAAAAACACGCTTGATGGCAAACGGAATATCTCGCAAGCCGTGTATGGGCGTTATATTCCCGCAACGCTCCTTGATGCGCGGCAACTCTATCACAGAGCAATCAAATATAGTAATTTTTTTACGCATTTGCTACTGTATATTTTAAAAATTCATTGTAATCCCTGATGTAATCCGCCTCATTGTATTCTGTGGATGCCAACACCAAGCATAATGAGTTGGTCGAAAAATTGTCCATTTTTCGCCATAGACCATGCGGCACAAATACTGCATTATAGGAGCGGTTTAAGTTGATTTTTAATTGGCTTGTCCCATCATCCAAATGCAAATTAAAACTGCCGGATAAAGCCACAATAAATTCATCCAACTCGCGATATGCATGCCCCCCACGTGCCTCTCCACCGGGCACATCATATATCAGATACGTCCGCTTAATGTCAAACGGCACTTGATTACCACCCTCAACAAAGGTAAGATTTCCCCTATCATCCTCTATTTTGGGAAGTTGTTTTATTTCAACCTGCGATAAATTCATAAAAAGCAATTATAATTTAATTTATTTTCTAATTCGATAAGTGATAATATATTATTACTTATGGTCATTTATTAAAATATAATGGTTTGTTTTGAGCACTTACAAAGATACGATTTTTGTTCTTTTAACATTAACTAAACCTTACATCCTCCAAGGCTTTATCAATCAAAAATGCCTTTATCTCCTCGTCGTTTACTTGAAAGCCATTCATATATTCAACTTCTTCGCTGTAGTTAATATCTTTGTGGTAGGCTAATTGAGAACGAAATAGTTTACCCGAAAATTCATCGCCGTAAATAGATGTTGCCTTGCTGCTAATGGCTTCTACTGTAAAAAAATCTCTCAATAAAAAATAAAGGTCAACATAATCTTTCCACTTTGAACGCCGCCCCAATGCAAATGCTTTCATTGCTGCCAACGAAAGCAAACTAGGCATACGAATTATTTTCTCAAAATCTTGGTCGGCTTCAATCGGGTACGGATATTCAAAAAACGTCATTTTTACACCTTGTATGGTCAGGTTCATTTGTTCGCTCACCCTGCGTGTAACGGTATAGCGATAATTTTTGTCGTCAAACTTACCCAATACCCTTTTTGAATTAAAAGGTGTTGCCTTAAACAAATCGAAATCTATGGACATACGATGCCCAATCTGCAACGCAATAGCCGTTCCGCCAACGAGATAAAATTCTCGTCGAAACAACTTGACCAAAGGCAACAATTTGTATTGCTCTTCACTAAGAATTGTTGCATACATATTTATCAAAATATAAATTAAAATAGTTCCACAATTCGGGATAAAAATTCATTTTTTTACGTCCCGTCATACCTCTAAAAATGTTTGCTGCGTATTGCAATCCCATAGTATCAAACAAACGATGAATGTCGTTCATAGTGCCATAGTTAATCAAAGTTTCCACCACCAACTCATCGCTCACCGTTTCGCTTTTGGGTTCGGGCGAGTACCAAAACAGCATCTGATGCTCGTTGATGAAATCCTTTACGGCTTGCGGTCGTTCTATATTTTGTTTTTGTGCCATTGGTGTTCTTTTATTTAGTTGCAGTAACATTGCACCTGCTCATCCGCTATTTTGTTGAAATCTATCGCTGCTGCATTTTTCTTTAAGGTATTGTAAAAACCTACATCCTGCATTTTTTGTACGGCTTTTCTCAATCCATCCGCATCTTGTAACGAAAAGATAAGTCCATTTACACCATCTTGCACCACCTCATCGCGGCAACCAACCCTGTCGCTGATAATTACGGGCAAGCCGTTGTTTAATGCCTCCTCCACTACAAGCCCCCAAGGTTCGGATAGGGAAGGGAGAATAAACACATCGTTATTTCGGTAGTATTGCGGCAAATCTGTATTATTGATGGCTCCATAAAATGTAATATTTTTTCCTGCTATTCTCTTTAATTCCTCTTCTTGCGGTCCAAAGCCAATGATATTTAATTTCACATCGGGCAAGCCATTGAATACGCTCACCAAGTAGGGAAGATTTTTTTCGGGCGACAAACGCCCTACGTATAAAAAATTTTGTACTTTATCTACAGGAATAAATGGCGGTTTTTCTACAATATTCATAATGCCTACGCCTTTTGTAACTATCATTTTGCCCTTAAAATGCAAGGCTTCTGCCAGCAATTTTTGGTATTTACCCGACACGTAAGCAGTGCATACCCGCCTCATAAATAATTTTTTGATGCATCCTTTCACACCTGTAGTAACGGATTCTAAAATAGAGGATTCTATACCCACTGCATTGTTTTGTTTAGGGTGTAGGAGGATAGATAGGTAATACATAATGTTATCCCAGCCCATTACTATCAACTTGGCATTTTTATTGCTATGGAGTATTTTACGCACAGATAGTATTTTTTGTATGAGCGGTAAATCCCCAATGAAAACGGAATCGCAATTTAATTTTTGGTGATAAAAATCGTTATTTCTGTTAGCATGCGGTTTTTCGGTAAAAATTACCAAAAAAGACCTTTTTGCCGCAATCCTATTGTACAGGTTTACCGCGTAAAATGATGGTATGTTAACCATCAAAATAATATCATAATTTTTTTGCTGCATCCTAATTCAATGTTTATATTATCACAAATAATGCCCTTGTATTGATACTTTTTCGCCGAGTGCCACTTGGTGAGCATTAACTTTATCTTGTACGTTATTTATTCGCACATTGTTCATCAATTTGACATACGTTAGAGGGGATGGTTCTATTGAGATAGTGTGCGCTCCCACATGCGCCGCAGCCAAAACCGTGAAACTGCCCACATTGGCACCCGCATCCACAAACAAATCGTTTGCCCGCAAAAAATGCAACAAAAACGACATCCCCTCATACTCACTCAGTCCGCTATACAAATTCCCTGTAGCCCCTGCCATTCCTTTTTCTACAACCAATTTGCTCCGATTGGTAAAGGGATAAATTATGGGATAAGGATTTAAGCGATAGCCCAACTGCCAACGCGCAAAACGTTCTACTGCGTTCAATTTTTTACTCCTGTTCAAGGGATGATTGGTTATGCCGCGCAATACGCGGCACAAGGTAGAGATTTTAGTCATAATTACATCGTTTTTGTATTAAAATAACTGTTGCCCTATCAAATTACATATACTTTCGGTGGCTGTTCCTTTTTCAAAAGACCCTAACTCTTTGTGATGCCTCTTCACATTCTCCGCATATTTTTCTTGCGAAAAATTTAAGATATTTTGCTCTAACTGTTCATTTGTTTCGGCAAGTGGAAATGGCCAACTTTCAATGGGGGTATAAAAATCCCGCTCCGATTTATACGCTGCCAAGTCGGGTGCGTAAAGAAAGCAAGGTCTGCCCGTGAACGAAAAATCCCATATTGAGGAGGAGTAATCGGTTATCAACACATCGGCAATTAGCAGCAATTCTTGCATATCGGGATAGGTCGAAACATCCATCATTTGACGTGATGAGTGTTTTTTTTCTACAAAATAATGACTTCTAAATAGGCACATAAAATCTTTACCAAAACGATTGGTTAATGCCCGCAAAAGTTTTTCTACATCAATGTCTGCTACTTGCCACGCATTATCCATACTACCTCTAAAAGTTGGAGCATATAACACTATTCCTGTTTTCTCTTGCAAATTTAGTTGCTTTTTAATGGGCTGTACACGTTCTTTATTTTCTACAAAAAACATATCATTGCGCGGCATCCCTATGGGCAAAAAATTATCTTTGGACACAAAGTTTACATTAGCAATCACCTCTGTATATTTTTTGCAACTGGCAATAACATAAGATGTTTCTTTGGCAACAAGTCGTGCAGTAAAGATACCATATTTCTTATTTGCTTTTTCACTTTCGGTAATTCCTACTTTTTTATATGCACCTCCACCATGCGTTGTATCAATAAATAATTGCGATTTTTTTATTGGTACAAAAGCAGGAATACCAGAATTGGATACATAAACTTTTGATGTTAATAGATAATAGAAATATGACCAATGTCGGTTTTTTGTGCTTTTGACGTTCTGGTATATGTTTGGCAGTAGTGCTTTATCTTTCAAACACCAAACATATTCTACTTTTGAACCATATTGCCTATACAAATACTCAAAAATATATTTTGGATTACAAGTGTAGTTCCCATTGTAGGCATCAAAAAAAATTCTGTTTTTCTTAATTGGCAATATCCAAAACACCCGCAGAATAATCCGCAGCATACAAACAATGACTATTTTGATGTAATTTTTCAATGTGTTTAGCATATTTTATTCTCCATACTTGCTATCATTCGCCTATACGCCTCCTCAAGCCCCACCTCGGCTTTCCATCCTATAGACTCTACTAGGTTTAGGTTTAGGTTTAGGTTTAGGTTTAGGTTTGGAGCATACTCTATAGGCACATTTATGTCAAATACTACCTTGATTTTATTTCGTGCTATCTTTTGCGCTACCATCTCGGCAACTTCACGTATGGTAACAGCCGTATTTTTATTTGCCACGCTATATGCCTGCCCCTTCTCACCTTTCAACAGCACAGTAATAATACCCGACAGCGCATCGCGCGTATAAATACAAGGACGTAAAGTTTTGCCTTCGGTCTTTAGCACTATATCTTTGTTTTCTATCACACTACGCGCAAATTGTGCACCCACGCGAGTATCGTTGTAATCAACACCTGCACCAATCACCTGTACCAAGCGCGCAATTTTTACAGGTAAATTATACTCTTTGGCGTAGCAAGCGCAAAGGCATTCGCACATTCGCTTGCTCTCCGAATAACTGCTGCGCGGATTGAGTATATCAATGTAGCCGTAGTCGCTTTCTTTGACCTCCTGCAACCGAGTATCCGTAATGCCAAACACCTCCATACTGGACAAATAAACAAACCCTTTTACCTGCTTTTGGTTTGCAAAATCAAGCATTGCACGAGTTCCCATGTAGGCAGTATCTATGGTTTCAACGGGTTGCTCTACAAATGCTTTTGAGGCAGTGATGCTGGCTCCGTGTATAATGTAATCGAGTGCAACGTCAATTACGGGCATCTGAGTTATATTGCCTACCACATAATTTATTTGGTTATGCAATTTGCCAAAAACTTTTTTGGCTTTTTCTATATCCCGCACCAATGCGTAACAAGTAATGCCTGCATTTTTTATTCTATTCAAGCACAGCAACAATTTCACAAGTTGCGCACCAATCAGCCCCGTAGCACCCGTTACAAGTATTGTGCTATGGTGCAACGCCGCAAAATCGTGGTGCGCTGCAAGATACTCAAGGTCTTCTTGCAGAACGACATCGTTGGGACTTTCTATTGTGTTGATATTCATAATACCTTTTACAAAGGTAGCACATTTTTTTAATTACAATCCAAAAACTTGCGAATTTTCACGCGCCTCATACAGGGCACGGAAGATGTAAAAATCTGAAGGTGTTGTTATTTTTATATTTTCGTGCACACCTTGCACTGTATGCAATTGATGACCATAGTGCATCATCAGCGAGGCAGAATCAATTACGTTAGTCCATCCATCTTGCTTTGCCTGCCGGTGGCACTGCCATATATCGCCCAACCTAAAACACTGCGGTGCTTTGGCGTGGTAACTTTTGCTGCGGTCGGTAATGGTTGTTATTTTGCTATCTGTATCAAGAGCCACTATGGTTTCTATGGCAGGCGTAATTGTAATGGCAGAGCCGCGCAACAACACCGATTGCATGCAAGCAGAAATGAGTTCGGGCGTAATCAACGGACGCACACCATCGTGAATGAGCACCACCGAATTGGCGGGGCAATCCCTATGAATTGCCTCCAACCCATTGTAAATGGACTCCTGCCCATTGACACCGCCCTGCACCACCCACCGCACTTTGCCGATGTTGAACTTGGCAAGCAACGACTTCAAAAATGGTATCCACGCCTCAATGCACACCACCACTATGGCATCCACCTCCGGGTGCTTTTCAAAATGCTCGATGGTATGGATAATTATTTCTTTTCCATACAACTGCAAAAATTGCTTGGGTTGGGCTTGGGTGTTCATTCGCACACCCGAGCCGCCTGCAAAGATAAGGGCAATGTTCATTATATTTGTTTTTCGGGGTAAAAAATATATTTTATTAAACGTAGCAAAAACCAAATTTTTGAGTTTGTTCTATTGATACCATATCCGTATAGTAAGTCGTAATGGCTTATCCAAAAACCAATATGCCTTACACGATATATGAAGTACTGTTTGTTTTCAAAAAAATCTTTTGCCTCTAATATCAACTGCTTCATTTCTACATCCATATTGGGTAATCTTTCTAATAATGCTTGACAGTGGTAGTAGCGTTCTCCTTTCACTTTACTTTTGGGAATTGAGCGAAGCAATGCCATCACCCTATCAACAATACTCAACTCCACAATTTTTGAACCACTTGCATTATTTCCATGTTGCCTATAATGCGTGATTATTTTGTGGGTATAAACAAATGAATGCATTACATTACTTAATAGAGCAAACCAAACATCATGTGTTACCACTCCATTGGGTATAGGCAGGGCACTTGACATAAATGATTTACCCAAGAGCATAGAGGCACCTTGATAGAGATTTCTTCCATATAAAACTTTTTTTACACACACATCATCAGACGTTGCACCATCACCTAAGTTATCATCGCAAGTTTTAGTAAGATTTTTCCCATCTTCATTTATCAATAACCAATTTCCACAACAAAGTTGATTATTGCCTATGGTCGTAAATAATACCTCTAAATGGTCTTCCGTCCAAATATCATCTTGGTCGGATAGCGCAATGTAATCACCTTTGCACAATCGTATGGCTTTCTCAAAATTTTTTAAATATCCCAAATTTTTCTCATTCCAATAGCAATGTATTCGTGCATCTTGCCTTTCATATTCCTGCAAAATTTGCCACGTAGCATCAGTAGAGGCATCATCGCACACCACCACTTCAAACTCTTGATGAGTTTGGCGCAAAATGGAGTCCATTTGCTCTCGGAGATACTTTTCTCCGTTATATGTTGCCATTGCTATTGAAATCATTTTAGATACAATTAGGTACAATGTGTTGTTTTTTATTATGCGCACTGCTCCTTCCCAATATAATTTTGTTTTTCACAAACAAAAGCCAAAAAATATACATATACAACGTTATCCACACCCAAGAAATACTAAACCAAGTGCTGCAAAGTTGTTCATCAATTCCCACCATCACAATAGGATAAAACATAAATGCGTAAAAAATAAGCAAAAAAGAACGTTTGTTTTTTATCAACTGAAAGAGAAAAGAATATATGAATCCAAAAGCAAACAATAGAAAATACAGCCCCCAATAACCATAATCGTGCAATAACCTCCTCACCACCGTATATACGTTTCCCATTGTTCCATTAAAATTTACAAACTCAAGATGTTTATAGTTTACATAATTGTCAGGAAAATGTATGCCTATTCTATTCAAAAAATAATAAATCCCACTTAGCGTTTCCTCTCCAAAATGGTCACTTTGAGGTCTTGGCTGCAACAAGTAATCGTCAAGCGAGGGGATGGATAAACCTGTATAGAATGAAATAGATTCCCAAGCATGTGTCACAAAAACAGAATCTTTGAGCGACCCAGCCGCGATAAAAAGTGCAAAAAAAACTGCAATTCCTATAAGTCCAATTTTGACCAATCGTTTTGTTTTGTTGGGAGACCATTCATTTTTTTGCATAAAAAACAACCCGCCAATAACAAACCAAACCGCTATCATTTGAATAAAAGGAGTGCGCCCCCCTGATAAAACGACAAAACATAGATATATTAGTACAGGAAAAAGATTTACTATATTTCTCAATTTTTTGTATTGATTAAAAAAAATGGCATTGTACAAAAAAATAAAAGAAAATACATAAGATATTGATTGCAGTATGGTAGTAGATTGTCCAGCCAACCTATCTCGTGTGCGAATTGACGGATTAAGAGTTGCTTCGCGTGCAAATGAAAGCATTAAGCCTTCGCCATTGTACCCTGCCAGTTTGGCTATTGCAACGGTTTCGTTGTAAAAATGGATTAATAACATCAATAAAACCACACACAATAAAATCACAATATCCTTTGAAGATTGAATTGGTTGGCTTGGCGGAATATATTTTACACGATGTTTTCTTGTATGAAAAATAAGATTAGTTACAAATTCGCCACATCCAAATGTCATCAATGCAGTCAGGATAACAACAACGGTAATGGGTGCAATAGTAAATTTCCATGTATCAACATTTATCATTGCAAAAAAAACACTAATAATAAATACCCCGCAAGCAATAACCGTGGGCGAAAGGATATTCCGCTTGAACAGTAGATAGTAAGTCAAACATAAAATTATAAGTGAAATAAATAGAATATATATCATAATATCTAAAAATTAAAAATAACCATTATTTTGTCAACTTGTAATTTTCCAATAACCGCCCCTATCGGAACCAATTCTTTGTATAATTTTTGCTTCCTTCAACCGCTCTATATGTTTTTGTACAGCAGAAGTATTTATTTTTGACATTTTGGATACTTCTTTCCTTGATATTTGAGGATTTGCTTTGATAATGTTTAATATCTTTCTTTGTGCTTCCGATAGTATGCTATCACCTATCTGACCACCTATCTGACCACCTATCTGACCACCTATCTGACCACCTATCTGACCACCTATTGGATCATCTATTGTACCACCTATTGTACCACCTATTGTACCACCTATTGCACCACCTTCTATAGTTTCTACCTTATCCAGATTTTCATCAACATTCTCTATCTCGGCTGTACTTGTTTTTTGCTTCGTATAACTGTATGTTACCAAAAAACCATTGGGGATTTCATCAAAATTAAACAGCATTGTTGGGTAAGTAGCAATTTCTTTGCGGATGCGCATAAAGCCGGTGCCGTATTTTTCTATATCGCCCGTAAGATAAAACATTTCTGCTAACAACCTATTACGAGCATACGCCTGATAGTTGTCCTTTTTCAAATCATCAATGGTAAGATTGCCGAGCAAACCACCCGGATTGAAAAAAGTAATCTTGTTGTCAAAAATTTTGATTTGCACATCGCAAGGGCTAAGATAATCCCTATGAATCAGCGTATTGAGCACGGTTTCTTTTAAGGCGCGAATAGGATATTCAAAAAAATCCGGCGTTTTCAACCTGCCCAAATGAACATTGTAAGGAATGTCTTCTTTGGCAAACAGCAGTAGTGCTGCATTTGTAATTCTACCTTCATTTATCAGACGAAGTTTGACAAGGTCATCTTCGGGTTTCCCTGATAAATAAAATCTGCCTGTTTCATTGACTTTGTCAATAAATTTTTGCACTTTTCGCAAATCAATATCTTTTATTGAAACATTTGGAGCAGGATAGGCATCCCACGACATTTGCAACGATTGCAAACTCATATCGGCTATTTCAAGTGCTGATAATTGATGATTGGAATTTTTTACGCGCTTAAAATACCGCCCCTTGAAAGCAATTGGTTTTACAGGAAACTCGCCCACAGAGAACTCAATCACTTTATGTCCCTCATACAAAACAATTTCGGCATTGGGAATGATGGCAGGTTGTGTTTTTGTTTTTATTTCGTTCAACCATTTTTGGATGCTTTCCTTACCTATGCTAAAACTCTTTACCGGATGACCATCATCGGCAACACCCACCAACACCTTACCACCTTTGCTATTGGCAAAAGCAGTAAGGGTTTCAATGACCTCATCACTGAAACTTGATTTAAATTCTATGTGTTGCGTTTCGGAAAACATAAATAATTAAGCCAAAAATGTAAATGGCAATTTATATCATTTTATTTATTTATCGTAACCATCATTACGGTAATGCACATTACGTAAAATCGTTTTTTCATTGATTTATTTTGAGCATCAACTTTTCTTAATACAAAGATAACATTTTATTATATTTCGCAAACATAGTTTCAAACTACCGCGCACATCTCGCTTTGTTATTTTCAATTCTTTCAACACCTCGTATGGCCACTTCCAATTTTGATAGCAACCCTGCGCAATACCTTGTGCCAACAGCAATCCCCAAACTCCTAAATGGGTAAAAGATAAAAAGCCGAACAGCAAAATAAGCGTTACTCCTCCTGCTACTAACGAGGCACGAAAAAACGGCACCTCATTTTTGGTCAATAAAATTCCACCCGCCATAGCATGATTGTTTTCCAAGAAATAAACAACCAGAGCCGCCGCAATAAAAGCCTTGGACAACAACGGAGTTTGACTACCAATAAAATGAAACACCCAATCGCCAAAAAACAATAATGCAGCCCCACAGACAGCAAATGTGGCAATCAAAAGCAGGCAACTTTTTAGATACAATTGCTTGATAGTTGCATTACCTCCTTGCACTCGCTGCTGCACAATTTTGGGTTGATAAGAGGCAAAATATACACCTGCAATGGCAGCGATAATGCCAATAATCTGTATGGTTATGCCATACGAGGCAATGTCGTCTAACGACAAATATAATGAGCCGATAACAATAGACGAGCGTGTAACCAAAAATCCGCCGACCCCTGTTAATCCCACTTTTACGGCATTAGGATAGATAGGTTTGAGTATTTCTTTGCGCGACCGTGCAAGCACATTTTTTAGATGTTGCTTGAAATTAGCGGTATAAATGGTGTAGTGCGACAACACCCGCCTAATGATAATAGACAACGCTTGTGCACTTACAATAGCAATCAAATTAAAGTGCAACAATATCAGCACCACCGCCACGAGTAAATAAACACTTTGTCCCACAATCTGTATTTGCTTGCTGCGTTTAATCAGCCCTTGTCCCTGCATTAATGAATCGTAGTACATCGTGTAGAGCGAGTACGAATTGATGGCTACCAAAATAACCCACGAAATATACACTTCCGTGTGGTCGTTGTTATAGGCTTGTAAAATCGTAAAAATATAATAGGTTCCCGCCGTTGCCAAAATGATAAAAAGTATTGCTGCTACACGGGCATAAAACCACTTCATAGCATTGATTAATCCTTTGAACAGGCCGTAATCAATTGCTCCATTGCTATTTTCCACCACTTGAAATCCGGTAGTTTTCAGTTCGGTTACACCGCTTACCACGTATGACACATTTCTTGCAAACGAAGGATTAAAACCAAAATCCAACAAACTCGTCAAGGCAATAATGGTAGAAAAAATCGTCCAAATAGCCACCGTTTCCTGCGGAAAAAACCGCAATATAAGCGGCAACAAAATAATGCCCGCTCCAATTTGCAAAAAAGTGGCAGCGTAGTTCCATATTACGTCCTTACGGGTTATGTTAATAGTGTTGTTATTCATTGTTTTGTAACTTGTTTTTCAAATCTATTCCTTGTTGAGTTAAACGATATTTTTGCAAGCGACTGTTGGGCTTGTCAGGTATTGTCATTTCTATCAAACCGAGTTCGATGGCAGGTTGAATGTAATTTTTTAGAAAATTCTGTTTATGCTCCAACTGTAATTTTTGCATTAAATTGACACGAGTTAATTCGTCATTGCCTATTACAAACACAAGGCGTTCCAATAACTCGTTGACTGGTGCGTTGACTGGTGCGTTGACTGGTGCGTTGACTGGTGCGGTTTCACTGCCGCTTTCATCTTTCACTTTGTCGAATGCAACACCTTGTTTTCTATAAATTATTGACACAAATCCATCTCGCATTATGAATGAAGGTTCTGGTAAGCCGGAGTTCAAACATTTTTCTACAATATCTTCTATTCCTGTTCCCATTCGCTCGATATAATGGGCATAATACAAAGCATCTGCAATGAGCGGATTGTGAGGATAAGAGCCGTGATTGTGCTTTAGTGTTTCTATGGATAATTCCGGCGGTAAAGCGCCCGGATTCCAGACTTCCAACCGGTCTTTGAAAAGCATTACCTGCACACTTGCCGTGCTGTCGTAATTTCGGTGAGCAACGGCATTGACAATGGCTTCCTTTATCACTTCGGGAGGGATTTCGTAAGCGGTAGGCACTTCAACGCTTCTATTTCGTGTGCCAATAGCCAAATCTATTTTGGAAAGAACAAAATCAACCGCTTGGTCAACCAATTCAAACAGATTGCCTTTATATACCTGATAAGAAGGTATCGGTTTCTGCACTCTTGAGCCGTGAAAATGAGCGCATTTTACTTCCGAAGTGAGGAAAAATCGTTGGGGTTGCATACCAAAAAGTAAAATTGCTGCGTTGGTGATTTTTCCTTTGTTCAATAAATTAAGGTGGGTAAGTATTTTTTCCTTACCGTCTTCTATAGCCAACGGAAAATTGCGTTCAGCCCTTGCCCTGCGCACAAACCATTCTATTTTATCGTCAGAAATATCTGTCATTTCGGCATCACGATTAGGACTTTTGTCGAACGGCTCATAGCGTAATTCGCCTTTTCCCGAAAGATAATTTATCAGAGCCGAATACACACTGC
Source organism: Bacteroidia bacterium (assembly GCA_025996715.1). Classification (GTDB taxonomy): domain Bacteria; phylum Bacteroidota; class Bacteroidia; order Bacteroidales; family UBA932; genus BNTQ01. Next base: position 71,834 of record BNTQ01000001.1, read on the forward strand.
TCAACAGTTCGGAGGGCGAAGAAAATGTATTGTAAATAATACTGTCCGAAACACTACGAATAAAATTATTTGTTTTTGGCTGCCGTTCCGTGTCAGTGTTGTTAGTTATAAACGCCAAACGGTATTTATTGTGTCGTGAGGCTGCTTCAAATTCTCGTTGTGTGGGCGAACTGCCATCTGCAAATTCAAAGCCGAATTCTTTACCAATGAGCAAAATAAAAACATCACATCCCTTAACGTCTTCTATATATGCAGTTTGTGGATTATTATCTTTTGCAGGCAAGTCTTCAAAAATAAACACATCATAAAATTTACGAAACAAGGCATCGTTTCGCAGATAATCGGCTAACAATCGCCGTTCGTCCGCAAACTCTCTCTGCACACTGCTTATGAAAATTTTATAGCGCATAAATTATTGGTGCTCAAATTCTTTTACTTTTTATCTTCAATTCAAATAATATACACAAATTTATACAATTTTTGAATGCGGCGGCACATCTTCTTTGAGCCATACGTTGCTGCCAATTATTGAGTCGTGGCCAATGGTGATGCGTCCCATCAATTTTGCCCCTGCATACACGGTTACATTGTCCTCCAATATGGGGTGACGGGGAATGTCCAAGGCTTTGCCGGTTGCGTCGGTGGCAAATTTTTTGGCACCCAGCGTAACGCCTTGATAAATGGTAACATTGTTGCCAATGATGGCGGTGCTGCCAATCACTGTGCCTGTGCCGTGGTCAATGGCAAAGCATTTGCCTATTTGCGTTGCAGGATGAATATCGATGCCGGTGTCGCGGTGCGCCATCTCCGAAATCATACGCGGCAGCAACGGAACGCCTTGTTCCAACAATTGGTGGGCTATGCGCTGGCTAATCATAGCGCGCAAGCCGGGGTAGGCAAAAATGACCTCACTTTTGCTGGTGGCTGAGGGGTCTATTTTTTCGAGCGCGGCTACATCGTCCAACAGCAGGGCGTTGATGGCGGGCAGTGCTTGCAAAAAATTATCCACCATACCCACCACTTTTTGCTTGTTGCCGCAAGGAGTCACGCTGCTATCCACACAGTGAAAGCAGAACGATGCGAGCGACAATTCGGCTAACATTTTGCGTATGCGGGCGAGCCGCGTTTCGAGATACTCTTCGATGTTGTGATTGGTGCGCAGCGGGTCGCCAAAATAACCCGGAAATAGTATCTCGCGGCAGGTTTCGACAAATGCTTTCACATTGGAATAGGCAAGCATATCCGTGCCCAGACAAGGATGAATGGCTACACCGGCTTGTTGTTGCACCTTTTTAAGTTGGTCAATAACAGTCATTGATAATGTTTCAAAATTAACTTACACTCCATAAAATTTGTACAAAATTACACTATTTTTTTATTTTTTTGTACCTTTGCCAAAATAAAAATTAACAAATTATGCTAACACCACAAGATTTTAAGAGTGACCAAGAGGTGCGCTGGTGCCCCGGATGCGGCGACCACGCTATATTAGCAGCGGTGCAGCGCGTGCTGCCGCAAGTTGCCCAAAAATTGAATTGCCACCAAGAAGACTTTGCGTTTATTTCGGGTATCGGCTGCTCATCGCGCTTTCCGTACTATATGAATGCCTACGGTTTTCACAGTATTCACGGACGTGCCACTGCCGTTTCAACAGGCGTCAAAATCGCCAATCCGCAACTGAGCGTGTGGCAAATTACCGGCGATGGCGATGCGCTGGCTATTGGCGGCAACCATTTTATACACGGCATTCGCCGCAACATCGACATCAACATTGTGCTGTTCAATAATGAAATTTATGGGCTTACCAAAGGGCAATATTCGCCCACTACCAAAATGGGCACCATTACCAAAACCTCGCCCTACGGCAGCATAGAACACCCCTTTAACCCCGGCGAACTCACGATAGGTGCCAAAGGCACATTTTTTGCCCGCAGCATTGACAACGACCTCAACCTGACGCAGGACTGTTTGCTACAAGCGGCACTGCACAAAGGATGTGCGGTTGTTGAGGTGCTTCAAAACTGTGTCATTTTTAGTGATGGCACGCACAGCGATTATGCAGGCAAGGATGTGCGCAGCGAAAAAACCATTGTGCTACGGCACGGCGAGCCGATGATTTTTGGCAAAAATGGGGACAAAGGACTTGTGCTCAAAGGCTTGAAATTGCAGGCTGTAACCATTGGCAAAGAGGGTATTAGCGAAAAAGATATTTTGGTGCACGATGCCCACGACACCGACATTACCCTGCACACTATGTTGGTTGGAATGAAAGGCGACCTGCCGGTGGCATTGGGCGTTATTCGCCAAGTGGATAGCGACACCTACAACGATAAATTGTCTGCGCAAATAGAAGATGTGTACGCCACCCGCAAAATCGGCAACGTTACAGAATTGCTCAATAGCGGCGAAACGTGGGAGATTGCTTAGAATGGATAAGATGTAGCGTGTTGTTGCCGATAGAACAGGTAGCCGCCGTATGACCACCGTGCACAAGGGGTGCGGCTACGCCCTTATCAATGTTTTGCGGGGCAACAAAAACACGCGCCTCGTCCCACAAACCGCTGCTGATAAAACTTTGCAACAAAGCAGCCCCTCCTTCTACTATAACAGATTGCAAGCCTTTCGCATACAAAATTTGCAACATTTGGCTTACCTCGCGGGTTTCAATTACAATTGTATTGGATTGATTATCCAATAGTTGCAATGTTTTGGGTAATTTACCATCGGCATCCACTACTACCCGAATTGGATTTTTGCCTGCACACAAGCGGGTGGTCAGTGCAGGATTGTCGTACAATGCCGTGCGCGTGCCCACCATAATTGCCTGCTCTTGCCCCCGCCACCAATGACTGAGCCTATGCGCCGCAGCGTTGCTAATTGCCGCAGGCGGCTCGTTGGGTGTGCGTTGTTTGTCTATAAAACCATCGGCAGTTTGCGCCCATTTGAGGATAATATAGGGGCGTTGTTGGGTATGGTAAGTAAAAAATCGCCTATTGAGATGCTGCGCCTCCTGCTCCAAAACACCGGTAATTACCTCTACTCCACTCTTTTGTAGGCGTTCGATGCCGCCGCCATTCACTTTGTGAAAAGGGTCGGCAACGGCCACCACCACGCGCGGAATTTTTGAAGATAAAATTAAGTCGGTGCAAGGGGGAGTTTTGCCAAAATGGCAGCAAGGCTCCAAACTTACATATAAAGTGCTTTCTTTGAATAATGCAGTGGAGCGCACTTGACCTATGGCTTCCACCTCTGCGTGGGGCAGCCCGCAGGCACGATGATAGCCCTCGGCAATGATTGTGCCGTGATGCACCAACACCGCTCCCACCATAGGATTTGGGGCTACATTACCCAATCCGTTGCGGGCAATTTGCAGGCAGCGCTGCATAAAAAAATGATGGTTGTCCATTAGAGATAAATGCAATTTTATTGGGCGCAAAGGTAGCAAAAAATGAATAATAAATTGGGTTAATTCTTTTTTTGAGGTGCTATTTTCGCAAATGGTCGAATAGAAAAAAAGCACCTGCGTAACAGATTTTTCGCTACGCTCAAAATGACATTTGCCTGGTGGTTTTTTTAGTGAGTGGAGTGGCGGCTTCGCCGCCACTCCACTCACACTTTCCAACAAAAGCCGACTGTCATTTCGAGCGTAGCGAGAAATCTCGGGGGAAAGTTCCCCACGCCGCGTGACACGTTTTCCCCCATCGGGGAAAGTTCCCCACACCACGTGACACGTTTTCCCCCATCGGGGAAAGTTCCCCACGCGGCGTGACACACTTTCCCCTGCTGGGGAAAGTCTCCCACACGGTGCGGCACGCTTTCGCCAACGGTGTTTTTGTCCCTTAGGTACAGCATTTTATTAACCGTAGGCTTCAGCCTACGGTATAAGTAATACCACATCCACTAAGCCCTGCAAGGGCGACACTTGAAAATGTGTAGTCCCTGCGCGACTGCGCGACAAGGCAAGCCTGCGGAAATTGAAAAAAATAGCACCTCAAAAAAAAAATTAACCATAAATTGTTACATTTTGTTATTTCAAAACTTTTATTTACCTTTGCCGCCGATTGCTGTAATTATTGCGGAATACGTTGGTAGCAATACAGTTTCAGTTTCATATTTATTAATTTAATCTATTTTATTATGAAAAAGTTTTTATTTCCTTGTGTAGTGCTTTTTGCATTAACGTCGTGCAACGACGAAAAAAAAGAGGCTGCCGTATTAACGGTATTGCCAAGATTAGTTGAAGCGCCCGCAGCAGGCGATACTGTTGACATCGCTGTTACATCCACTGTGGATTGGACAGTAACCTCAGCAAACACCGCTTGGTGTACGGTTGCCCCTGCTTCAGGCAGCAACGACGGTACATTTCAAGTAACTGTGCTTGACAATCCAAACACAACAACCCGAGAAACAACAATAACGGTTGCCGGTGGCGGTTTGGAACAGACTATTCCGGTTGAACAGGAAGCGCGCACGCTTGTTCTTACAGAAGAAGCGATGTTGGGCGATTGGGCAGTGACTGAACAATATTCAGGAAGTGATGGATTGGATTATGTAATTGGTCTGTACATTATGTTCACTAACAATGATAATGCATTGATTTTTATGAACCCGACCGATCCGAACGTATCTACTCCAGGAACGTGGTCAATCGCAGGCAATGTTCTTACCATATCCGGAGAGCTAGGTAATCTTATTTTTGAAGTTTCGGAAACATCAACCCCCGAAGGAACTTGGTTAAAGTGTAATCTGATACACGCTCTTCTGCTACCGGAAGGGGGATTGCTTTGCAAATTCGAAAAAGTGGTAAATGATTAAATTTACCTCCGTTGGAGCGAAGTAGTGTTTCACGCCAGACTTTGGAGTGTGGTTTATTATTCATTATTCATTAAATTTTGAAGCATTTATTTTTTCTGTTTGTTTTGCTATGCTTGTCGTGCCCAGGGCAAGCACAGCAAATCAATTTAACAGGTACAATTACCGACGAAAATCAGCATCCGCTGACAGGAGTTAGTGTGCATATCAAAGGAACTACAATGGGCACGGCGTCGGATTTGGACGGTAAATTCAATTTGCAAGCGCCTGCCGGCGAAACCGTCAGTTTTTCATATCTGGGTTATCAAACAATAGAAAGCGGAGTAACTGCTACTCCGCTTGTTATTGTTATGCGGGAAAACACGACCGAAATCAATGAAGTTGTTGTAACCGCGCTGGGTATTAAACGAGACAAAAAAAGTCTATCCTATTCGGTAACCGAATTGAAGGAGGATGCTTTTTTGGTCAAAGAGTCCAATCTTGCCGCCGGTTTGGCGGGCAAAGTAGCCGGCGTGAATGTGGTGAGACCCACCACAGGGGTGATGGGTTCGAGCCGCATCACAATTAGGGGCAATGGCTCGTTTTCGGGCAATCAGCCGCTCTATGTTGTTGACGGCATACCGATTGATAACAGTAATTTTGGTCAACCGGGGCTGTGGGGCGGCAGTGACGGCGGCGACGGCATTTCGTCTTTCAACAGCGACGACATTGAGAGTATGACCGTGTTGAAAGGCGGCACTGCGGCGGCACTCTACGGCTCGCGGGCTGCCAACGGGGCTATCGTCATCACCACCAAAAAAGGCAGCAAAGGAAAAACAATCGTAGAATGGAACTCATCATTCACTTTTGATACGCCCATTGTACTCAGGGACGATTTTCAACAGGAATATGGACACGGTATGTCAGGAATCGCTCCAAAAGAAATGACTACTATCAATATGATTGCTACCTGCAGTTGGGGCGGCAAATTGGACGGTTCGAGCGTGCTTCAGTTTGATGGCGTGAGCCGTCCTTACGTGCTTGCCGGAAAAGATAATTTTTCAAACTTTTATGACAAAGCCTTCACTGTACTCAACAATCTGTCTGTTGCGGCAGGAAACGAAAAAACGCAATACCGCATTTCGCTGGGCGACCAGCGGTACGACGATTTGTATCCCAGTTCCAAAATGACAAGGAATAATATCACCTTAAATCTCAGTTCCGACCTGAGCAAACGCTTGTCGTTGCAAGTGAGCGCAATGTATATGCGGGAGCGGGTCAACAACCGCCAAAATATGAACGACTATGAAGCCAATGGCAATGTATTGCTTTGGCTGTTGCCGCCCAGCATTGACGTGCGCACCCTGTCGCCGGCAGTGGATGCCAACGGCAAAGAACTCATCTTGGGCGACCAAGGCACTTGGTTTGCCAATCCCTATTTTATTGCCTACAAAAAACGGCAACAGGATGCCAAAGACCGCATCACAGGGTCTTTGCAATTGCAATACAATTTGACCGACAACTGGTACCTGCGCGGACGTGCCGGCGGTGATGCGATTAACCGGCGCAACGAAGTAACCACTCCGCTGGGGACTGCTTACATGCAGGCAGGCAACATCAGCGCAAGTTCTGTTTTTCTTGGCGAAGTTAATGCAGAAGCCATTCTTGGATATAAAAGTTCGGCAGACCGAAAATTAACATTCAATGCTTTTGTCGGTTGGAACAGTATGGCATCTTGGTCGGAATCCATAGGCGCTTACGGCTCGCGGTTTATCCAGCCCGATTTTGATGTGATGGGAAATACGGAAACGACTTCGGGCAACCAATATAAAAGCGAGAATTACATCAACTCCCTTTTTGGACAGGCCGAAGTGGCATACGATAACCGATTGTTCTTGACATTTTCGGGACGGAACGACTGGTTCTCTGCTTTATCACTGAAAGGGAAAACAGCGCCGAACCATATCTTTTATCCCTCTGCCGGATTGAGTTTTTTGGCGAACGAAACCTTTGACCTCCCCGCTTGGGTTTCTCTTATGAAACTGCGTACTTCGTGGGCGCAATCGGGCGGTTCGGTCAGCCCCTACAACTTGGCGTTGACCTACGGATACGGTACAACCATCAACGGCTACCCAACCGGTTCCATCAATACATCAACCATTCCCTACCTGAATTTGAAACCGCTTACCTCTGTTTCGTACGAAGCGGGCGCAGACATCCGTTTTTTGAGCAATCGTTTGGGCATAGACGCTACCTATTATATCCGCAATACACACGACGATATTGTCAACGCTCAAATATCTTCGGCGTCCGGCTATAATGATGTATTAATCAATGCCGGACAAATCAACAATCAGGGCGTGGAGTTGTTGTTGACCGCTACGCCGGTAAAAATAAAAGACTTCGCGTGGAACAGTTCGTTCAATTTTTCGTACAACAAAAGTGAAGTGAAACGGATTACAGATAAAATTACCAGTTTTGTTTCCGCTCAAGGACGTGCCGGAGCCGCCAGCGACCCGGGAGTTCCTGCTTATATCTATCAGGAAGTAGGCGAACCTTATGGCATCATCAAAGGCTATGCGTATCTACGGGACGAAAACGGTGAAATTGTATTTGACAAAGATGGTTATCCTATGAGAGGTGAAATCAAAAAATTAGGCGAAGGGGTACATCCTTATACCGCCGGTTTCAGCAATCAGTTTTCCTATCGGGGTTTTTCGTTGAACGTGCTTATAGACGGCAAATTTGGCGGCAGCATTTTCTCGGGCACCAACAATCTGGCTTATTTTTACGGCATCCAAAAAGCAACGCTGGAAGGACGCGAGGGCGGAGTCATCGGCAAAGGGGTCAAACGCAACGGAATGCCCAATGACAAAGCAGTTCCCGCGATGGAGTATTTTATGACGCTTTCGTCTCGCATCACCGAAGAGTTTGTCTATGACGCTTCGTTTGTCAAACTGCGGGAAATCGCTTTGGGTTACACATTGCCCAAATCCCTTGTCGAAAAAATAGGTTTATCGGCAATAACGCTGTCCATCATTGGACGCAACCTATTGATACTCTACAGCAAAGTTCCTATGGTTGACCCCGAAACCACGTATAACAACGGAAACGGGCAAGGCTTGGAACAATTTGAACTGCCGGCTACACGCAGTTTTGGTTTTAATTTGAATGTGAAATTTTAATTTATTGGCACCAATATGAAGCAATTGATTAACATAATAACAATCATCCTGTTTGCCGGCATCTTCTTTTCCTGCGATTTTGAAGAAAAGAATATCAATCCTAATAACAGCCTTAGCATAGCACCCGGTCCGCTTCTTTCCTATACTCAACTCAATAACACTAACGAGGGGTTTGCCAAACGTACGCAAATCGGTTTTTGTATGATGATGATTCAACAAACGGCTTCGCTCGACATCACCGAAATAGCAGGCGACAAATATCTGGAATCGGAGGAAGACGGCGTCTTTTTCACCACAACGTATGCAAGCGTAGTCAAAAATATGATGGAGTTGATTGACCTCACCAAAGACAACGCAGCCTTTGTGAATACCTACGCCGTAGCGCTTATCTGGAAATCGTGGATATTTCATCGCCTAACGGATTTATACGGCGACATCCCCTACTCCGAAGCGGGCAACGGATACCGAACACAAATTTTTTATCCCAAATACGACAAGCAAAGCGATGTTTACGAAGGATTGATTAGGGATATTGAACTGGGATTATCCTTGTTGGATGAATCGGCGGCGTCCATCAAAGGGGATATTCTTTACCATGGCGATATTGAAAAATGGAAACGCTTTGGCAATTCCCTGCTGCTGCGGTTAGGTATGCGTTTGGAACGCGCCAATCCTGCCTTGGCACAAAGTACGGTAACAAAAGCCGTTCAAAACGGAGTGATGCAAGACCACACTGATATTTGTATGTTGCAGCATGTAAACGGCAAAAACGCTACCGAAAACCCCTTGGGAACAGTGTTCAAAAGTCACGGATTGCTGAGCAGCGGCACTATCAAGATTAGCAACACATTTATGCAACAACTCAAAAGCACCAACGACCCTCGTATGCAGGTATATTGCGCCTTGCCCGACGGAGATACCGCTCGCAACCGGCAAAAAGGATTAATCAACGGCTATGATGCGCAAAACATAAAAGACGGCGACCCTTCCTTTACGTCTTTGGATACATTTTCGACACTCAATCCGGCGACTTTGCTGTTACCAAACGCGCCGACTATTTATATGACCCACGCCGAAGTGGAATTATTGCAAGCCGAAGCCATTCTCAAAGGATGGCTCACCGGCGCAGGCACTGCCCAAGAACATTATGAAAAAGCAGTCCGCTCGTCTATGAAACAACAAGCCATATACGGCGATGCAGGAATAATCAAAGACGCAGAGATAGACGCATTTCTTGCTCAGGATTTATTGGGAAAAGCGACCACTTTGGCAGACCAACTGAATGTGCTCGGCACGGAATTTTGGGTATCCACGTTTATCAACGGCTGCGAGAGTTATGCCAACTGGCGGCGTTGCGGTTACCCGCAATTGACCCCTGTGTCCTACGCTACCAGCCCCTACAAGGGAACAATCCCCCTCCGCTTCACCTATCCTTCGAGCGAATATACCGTCAACTACGAGCATGTAAAAGAAGCCATTGAACATCAAGGAGCCGACGATATGACGACGCCGGTTTGGTGGGATGAATAAGAATTATTGGGAAATCTTTACTGTTGTTGAATTGCAACCGGCGACCAATGAGCCACTGCTGCTTATTGGTCGCCGGTCGCTGTAAAACTGCTCGCTGATAATGCCGCCTAATATGGGGCACAAAACATTCAAAAGAAAACCTAATTGAGGGATATCGCAATTGAACGTTTGCCGCCGAGGGCTTGAATTTCAATGTAGCCTTTACCGGACTCGCCCAATGGAATGAATTGTATATCGGATTCCGGAACCAAGCGGATGCGTTTTTTGTCCTTCAACTGAGCGAAATCGGGAGTATAGATGCGCGTGGGTGCTCCTGTATTGGTTTCTTCCCATTCGCAAACAAACTGCTTGGCATCGTAATCATTGCTGTAATTCAATAATTTTCCATTGGTTTGCGCGGGATAAAAGCGGGATAAAGCGGGAAAATAATCTTGTGTCTCGATGCCTTCCCAATACTCCCAATAGGTTTGTCCGCTCAATTCCTGTTCAAACCGTTCGATTATGTGACG
>BNTQ01000002.1 GCA_025996715.1 Bacteroidia bacterium
GCGAAAAACGCAAACGCATCAAACGCGGCGTTATCAACATTGCCAAAGAAGGCAAAAATGTGAAAGGCGGCGGCGGCGAACACAAAAAAAGCAGTAGCAGCAGCAGCGAAAAAACCACCGCCAAATCAAAGGGAAACAAGCGCCATCAAGCCATTAGCGAGGAGGATGTGGAAAAACAAATGAAGGAGACCCTTGCCAAAATGATGGAGAAGGGTTCCAAAACAAAAACGTCAAAATATCGGCGCGAAAAACGCGAGGCGGTGAGCGAAAAATTGCAAGCCGAAATAGAACAGCAGAGCCTCGACCTCAAAACATTGGAACTGTCGGAGTTTGTTACTGCCAACGACCTTTCGCGAATGATGGATGTGTCGGTTACGCAAATCATTGATGCTTGTATGAACTTGGGATTGATGGTATCTATCAACCAACGCTTGGATGCGGAAGCGATTGCCCTCATTGTCGAAAATTTTGGTTACAAAGCATCATTCACCACTGCCGACACGCAAAACGTTTTGGACGAAGAAGAAGACCTGCCCGAAGATTTGGAACCCCGCGCCCCCATTGTTACTGTGATGGGACACGTTGACCACGGCAAAACTTCGCTCATCGACAACATTCGCAAAACCAACATCATTGCAGGCGAGGCGGGCGGTATTACACAGCACATTGGTGCCTACAATGTGGTGCTGCCCAACGAGCGCAGAGTTACATTTTTGGATACGCCGGGCCACGAGGCATTCACTGCCATGCGCGCACGCGGTGCCAATGCTACCGACGTTGCCATCATCATCATTGCTGCCGACGACAGCGTGATGCCGCAAACCGTTGAAGCCATTAACCACGCAGTGGCAGCAGGCGTGCCTATGATTTTTGCCATCAACAAAGTGGACAAGCCCGGCGCACAACCCGACAAAATTCGCGAGCAATTGGCGGCAATGAATTATTTGGTGGAAGATTGGGGCGGCAAATATCAAGTGCAGGAAATCGCCGCCAAAACAGGCGTAAACGTTGATAAATTGTTAGAAAAAGTGTTGGTCGAAACCGACCTTTTGGAACTCAAAGCCAATCCCAATCGCAAAGCCAAAGGCGTGGTTATCGAATCGTTGTTGGAAAAAGGGCGCGGCTACATTTCGCGTATGCTGGTGCAAACCGGCACTTTGCACAATGGCGATGTGATATTGTGCGGACAACACGTGGGCAAAGTGAAGGCGATGTTTAACGAGCGCGGCAAAAAAGTTCAAGAGGCAGGTCCCTCTACACCTGTTGAAATACTTGGCTTGAACGGTGCTACCACCGCCGGCGACACCTTTAATGTAATGAGCGACGAGCACGAAGCCCGCAACATTGCCAGCCAGCGCGAACAACTGATACGCATACAAGGCTTGCGCACCCAAAAGCACATCACCCTCGACGAAATTGGCCGCCGCATTGCCATTGGCAACTTCAAAGAACTCAACATTATTGTAAAAGCCGATGTGGACGGCTCTGCCGAAGCACTCACCGACTCACTCATCAAACTATCCACCGAGCAAGTGCAACTCAACGTGATTCACAAAGCGGTGGGCGCCATCTCCGAATCCGATGTGCAGTTGGCGGTTGCAGCCGAAGCCATTATTGTTTGTTTCCAAGTGCGTCCCTCGCCCACAGTGCGCAAATTGGCAGAGCAAGAGGGCATCGAAATCCGCTCCTACTCTATCATCTACGATGCCATTAACGAAATCAAAGATGCTATTGAGGGAATGCGTGCGCCGGAATACAAAGAGGAAATCGTTTGTACCGTTGAGATATTGCAGGTATATCACATTTCAAAAGTGGGTGTGGTGGCAGGTTGCATTGTGCGCGAGGGCAAAATTACCCGCCACACCAAAGTGCGCGTCATCCGCGACGGCATTGTGGTCTATACCGGCGAACTCGGCTCCCTCAAACGTTTCAAAGACGATGTGAAAGAAGTGGGCACAGGTTTTGAATGCGGTCTCAACATCACCAACTACAACGACATCAAAGAAGGCGATGTGATAGAAGGTTATGAAATGGTGGAGGTAGTAAAATAAAAAGGGGACAAAAACAATGGATGTAAAAACGAGAAAATTATTGAGAACAATAATTGAAAAAATTATTGGAAAGACCACAACCAAGTCTATATTGATGTACCTTGTTAGGCGCACAAAAGTAGATAAATATAAGCCCATCGTTGTTCGGTATCTAAAAAGTATTCCTCAAAAAGAGCGTTCTGCCGAGCAGCAACAAGTGTTGGATTATTTAAAATGGCACTCTATCTCTTCTTTCCCTTATGCGTTCAAAAAGAAGTACAAATTAAAAAATATAACAGTGTACGCCGATAGCGACAAAGGAATGTATTATGTGTTGCAAGATGGTAAACGATTGTACTTCAAACAAAGTATGGATAAAGAGACCGCGAGAGCCTATGCCGGTGGAATTTTGTGTGAGCAAGATGAAAACTCGCCGCACCGCTACGAAACTGCCGATTTTCACGTAGAGCATGGCGATGTAGTGGCAGATGCAGGTGCTGCCGAGGGTAACTTTGGCTTGGCTGTGGTAGAGCGAGTAAAAAAACTTTTTTTGTTTGAACCCGAAGCCGATTGGATAGCCCCTTTGGAGGCGACATTTGCACCTTGGAAAGACAAGGTTTTTATTGTAAATCGTTGTATATCAAGCAGTTACGGTGGGGGGGGGTAAGTATAGATGAATTTTTTAAAGACGAAAAAGTGGACTTTATTAAGGTGGATATAGAGGGAGCAGAATCACAATTAGTAGAGGGCGCAGCAAAAATAATGGCAAGGCAAACACCATTAAAGATGGTACTTTGCACCTACCATCAGCACGATGATGCAGAGGTGTTGAACAAAATGCTTACCCAAAGTGGTTTTTGCACAGAATTTTCAAAAGGGTATATGCTTTTTTTTGATAAAACGTTTGCCCCGCCTTATTTGCGGCGTGGGTTAATTAGGGCTGTCAAATAGTTATTGTCGGTTTATGATATAATATCTTGTATCTCAATAAATTATCTTGTTTTTATAAGTAAATGGTTTTTATTTGAATTGTAACTTATTGTAAATCAATAAAATATACGATATTATTTATTCCACAATAACAGATTTAGTTGCATCATATTTTTAAAGTCTTTGTCAAAAGTTAAGAGTGGCACATCTAAATAAATGGCTGTGGCTGCTACTACTGCATCTGCTAATCTAAGATTTTGCTCTTGGCGTAGTTGTCTGTATAGCATTTTTATGTCTGGATTAATGTTTACCACAAAACAACTCTCTAACAAATTTTCTATCACACGAATTTCGCGTGGCAAAAGATGTGGTTTACCAAACAATTCCAGTTCGGATATAACCGAAACATAAATTTGTTTGTTGTCCAAAAAATTGGCTACATCTCTATTTCCATCCAGCAAGTAGATGAGAGAGTTGGTATCGCATAATATCCTAATCCCATTCATTGCGCACTCTTTTTTGGTATTGCATCGCATCCTCCCCCCATTTTACTTTGCCCACAAACTGCTGAGAATGGAACAGTTTTTTGGATGGTTGGCAACGAATCAAATTGTCAATTTCTTGCACCCCTGTGCTTTTTTCAATCGTAATAAGCATTTGAAATAGGTTTTATTTGGATTGTAATTTATTGTAAATCAGTGTATTAACTACTATTTCTATAAAAGAACAGTTTGCAAATATAAACATTTTTTTGATATTCAAAGTTTCAAAAGTTCAGGTGCAAAGTTCAATCCAATAACAAAGGTAGGAATGTTTTTTGAAACTACAAACAAATCAAAATCCTGTCTTATAGGTAATAATGTATTTTTTTAATGATTTGTATGTAATACCCAAAATTTTCTTACCTTTGCAAAGTTGATAAATAATAGTTATTACAAATGAAAACCTATCTCATTCGCGTAGCAAAATACATCCTGTATTTTTACCTTTTGTTCCTGCTCATTTATGGAGTGATGTATATTTTTAGCGTGGTGCCGCCCAATTTGTCGCACGTGCTCAATCAACGATTGGGTATAGGTTTGCTGCTCGTTGGCTTGTGCTATCCGTTTTTGGGGTTCAAAAAAATTACATTGGAAATACCATCGGGCGGGCGAGGTGCACACGAAGCAAAAATTTGTGAAGCCGTTGAATTGTGCGGTTTCAAGGTCGAAAAAAGAGAAGAAAACAAAATTATTTTTGTGGCAGTGAGTCCACTGCGCCGCCTGCTGGCAATGTACGAAGACCGCATCACCATTGAGTTTGGCAACTCTGCAACCCTCACTGCAAGCGGCTTGCGCAAAGATGTAGCACACGTGCGGTTGCGCATCAACGACTATTTTCGCTACGCCAAACCTGAATAAATTGAACACTATGCGCAAAAACATTTTAGACTACATCATTATCACGCTGGGCTTGCTAATTTTTACAATAGCGTGGGTGGCTTTTTTGACTCCCCATCAAATTGTGGGCGGCGGTGTAGTGGGTGCAAGTGCCATGATTTTTTACGCTACGGGCATCCCCTTGGTATATCCTTATTTTATTATCAATATATTTTTATTTGCAATAGGGGTGCGAATTTTGGGACGGCAGTTTGGTACCAAAACGCTGTATAGCATCATCGTGTCGTCGCTCTTGTTTCGCTATTTGCCATCCATCATTCCCACCGAATTTATTGAGCAAGTGCAGAGCGAAAAAAATCTTTTGTTGTGGGCATTGGTGGGCGGAATGCTCGAAGGGGCGGGCATTGGCATTGCTTTTACACGCGGCGGCAATTCGGGCGGCACCGATATTATTGCACTCATTGTAAACAAATACAAGCACGTTGCACCCGGGCGCATACTACTCATTTGCGATGCCGTTATTATCGGCTCGTCCATCTTTTTGCCCGACCGCACCATATTGTCGGTATTGTACGGCTGCATTATGGTAACAGTGGCAACCTATGTGATTGATGTGATTGTGGTTGGTTCCAAACAATCGATGCAAATTCTTATTTTTTCGGAACAATATGAACCCATAGCCGACCGCATTATGCAAGTGCTCCATCGCGGCGTTACCATACTGCCGGCGGTGGGCTGGTACACCAAAAAACAAAAAACGTGATATTGGTGGTGGTGCGCAAATACGAAGCCGTGGACGTTTATCGTATTGTGAAAGAAATTGACAATCACGCTTTTCTTTCTACATCCAGCGTTACCAGCGTCTATGGCGAGGGTTTTGACCCTATCAAAGACGGAAAAATATTAAGCAAAAAAAAATAGTGAGCAATAACTTTTCCAACAGTTATATCTAATGTCCTTCTGGGAAACCATCCAATCTGCGCTGCTCTACAACGAAAATTCGGTGCTGCTATTTACGCACTTTTCGTTTTGGATATTTTTTGCTATGCTGCTTGTGGGTTACACTTTTGTGTACAACAAAAACAGCCTTCTCAAAAGCGCCTACCTTCTCATTTTTAGCATTTTTTTTTACTACAAAGCCAGCGGATTTTATTTTCTGTTGCTCATTTTTATTACCCTTGTCAATTACTACATTGCCCACGCTATTCACAAAACCAACTCGCGCACACATCAAAAAACCTTAGTGGGCATCAGCGTTGCCATCAATTTGGGATGGCTGGCGTATTTTAAATACACCTACTTTTTTGCACAAATCATCGAACAAATTTTTGGCATCCAAATAGAGGTGGTCAATGTTTTTGCGGTGGCTATCGACTACTTTACAAACGGGGGCAGTATTGATGTTACGCAAATTATACTGCCGGTGGGCATTTCGTTCTACATTTTTCAAGTCATCAGCCACACCATCGACGTCTATCGCCACAAGATAGAACCTGTGCGCAATATCGTTGATTTTGGATTTTACATTTCGTTTTTCCCATCGCTCATAGCAGGTCCCATCATTAGAGCCAGCGATTTTGTGCCGCAAATTTATCAAAAATATGTGCTCTCTGCCAAAGAATTGTGGATGGCTATTTTTTTGATAATCAACGGCTTGGTCAAAAAAATAGTGGTGTCCAATTACATTTCGCTCAACTTTGTTGACCGCATTTTTGACGACCCCACGCTCTACTCCGGCTTTGAATTGCTGATGGGCAGTTATGGCTACACGCTACAAATTTACTGCGATTTTTCGGGCTACACCGATATTGCTATTGGGATGGCGTTGCTGCTGGGTTTTCGCTTGCCTGCCAATTTCAATTCGCCCTACAAGGCGCACAGCATCAGCGATTTTTGGCACCGGTGGCACATCTCGCTGTCCACTTGGTTGCGCGACTACTTGTATATTTCGATGGGGGGCAACCGCAAAGGAAAAATCCGCACCTACATCAACCTGTTCATCACTATGCTGCTGGGCGGTTTGTGGCACGGCGCGAGTTACAAATTTATTATTTGGGGCGGCTTGCACGGCATTATTTTGGTCATAGAAAAATGGTGGAAACAGCAGGTTGCTGGTCGATTGGCGTGGTTGCGCGTGCCGCGCGTAGTGGGCGTGCTTGTTACCTTTCACGTGGTGGCGTTTACGTGGATATTTTTTCGCGCCGCCGACTTGGATACTGCCCTGATGTTTATCAGCCGCATTTTTACCCAATTCCACATCGCCATTGTGCCCGATGTGATAGCGGGCTACAGCATAGTGTTTGGCGTGATGCTGGCAGCCTACATTCTGCACTTTTTGCCCACCCGCTACAAACAAGGTTACAAAAAATGTTTTGTAGCCTTGCCCATTGCCGTCAAATTGGGCATCATAGTGCTGCTCATTTTTTGTATGTACCAAATATCCTCCGCCGCCTTGCAGCCCTTCATTTATTTTCAGTTTTGAGCAGCCATTTTCACAAGTTAATTATTTATAATTTTTTGGATATATCCGATTTTCATCTATCTTTGTAGCATCTTAAAACCAAAAGGTCATGAAGAAATTAATAAATAAAAAATTTATGAAAACACGCAATTTATTATTTTTCTGTTTGGGGCTGTTATCTACAGTCATTGTGTCGGCACAACCTGCCGAACGGTTGGTGAAAGTCCATCTTGCTCCGGAACATGCCGATTGGCAGTATAAGCAGGGCGAAAAAGTGAAGTTTAATGTCTCTGTTGCCAAAAACGACATTCAGTTGAAGGACGTTGAAATCCGTTATGAAATTTCGGAAGACATGATGCCGCCCCTCAAAAAAGAATCCCTTGTTTTGAAAGACGGAAAAGCGGTTATTGATGCAGGCACGATGAAAACGCCGGGTTTTCTCCGTTGCCAAGTATATGCCAAATACGAAGGCAAAGAGTATGGTGGCACAGCAACCGCCGGATTTGAGCCTGAAAAGATACAGCCTACCATTGGTTTGCCTGCCGATTTTCTCGATTTCTGGAACAAAGCCAAAGCGGATGCCGCCAAAATTCCTTTGGATGCAAGGGTCACACTGTTGCCGGAACGTTGCACAGAAAAAGTGAATGTTTACCATGTCAACCTGCAAAATTACAGATACGGAACACGCCTCTATGGGATATTGTGCGTTCCAAAAGCCCCAAAGAAATATCCTGCCATATTAAAAGTGCCCGGTGCAGGCATACGGTCTTACTACGGAGATGTAAATAATGCAGAAAAAGGCCTCATCACCTTTGAAATCGGTATTCATGGCATTCCTGTCAATCTTACAGGGGATGTTTACGCAAACCTGGCTAATGGTGCTTTGAGTGGATATAGCTCCTATAGATTGGAAGACAAAGACCAATATTATTACAAACGGGTATATCTCGGATGTGTGCGCGCTATTGATTTCATCTACAGCCTTCCGGAATTTGACGGTGCCAATCTGGCTGTTTGCGGAGGAAGTCAGGGAGGTGCCTTGTCTATGGTTACTGCAGCCTTGGATTCGCGGGTCAAATGTCTGGCTGCTTTTTATCCTGCGCTATGTGATGTAAGCGGTTTTTTACACGGACGTGCCGGCGGTTGGCCTCACATGTTTCGCAACGCAGATACAAAAGACCCGCTGACTGCTATCCGCTTGGCAACCGCTCAGTATTACGATGTGGTTAATTTTGCCCGACAGATTAAAGTTCCCGGATTTTATTCTTTCGGTTTCAACGACATGGTTTGCCCCCCTACTACCACCTATTCTGCCTATAATGTGCTCAACGCCCCCAAAACGCTTATGTTAGTGGAAGAAACTGCCCACTGGACATATCCGGAACAATGGGAAAAGGCTTGGGCTTGGATGTTGGAACAGTTGAAGTAAATATGGGCAACGCCCTTTCTGCAAGCAATTTCCGTTTTTTATATGCCTTTTCCCGCCATTTTGAGTGCCTTGTAAATATCCTCCTGCATATCGCAAGCGGCACTGTAAGCCGCATCGGCAAAGATTTTGCCGTTGTATCGCTCTGCTTTGTGGGCACAAATGATGCCGCGCGAATTGTTGACTATGCCGCCGCGTCCGTGTGCATCAAAGCATACTGCCAAATCAGCAGCGGTGCCGCCTTGTGCGCCGTAGCCCGGTATCAAAAAAAACGTGTGCGGCAAACGCTGCCGCAACACGGCTGCCTCTTGCGGATGCGTGGCGCCCACCACCGCCCCCACATTGGAGTAGCCATATTTGCCCACCGATGACGTTCCCCATGCCTCAACCAAGTCGCCTACAGTTTCGTAGAGCGTTGCCCCGCCTTGCAATTGCTGGTTTTGCAACTGCCCCGACGAAGGATTAGAAGTTTTGACAAGTACAAAAATACCTTTGTTGTACTTTTGGCAATCGTCCAAAAACGGTTTTATTCCATCTTCGCCAAGGTAGCCGTTCACGGTTATGTAGTCGCTCGCAAAGGGCGCATATTCATTGCCGTTCACAGATGTTCGGCCAAGGTAGGCAGCCGAATAGCAGCCCGCTGTGGAGCCTATATCGTTGCGCTTAAGGTCGGCAATGACTATCAACCCGCTTCTTTGGGCATAATGCAGCGTATCGGCAAAAGCCTGCCAGCCTGCCACGCCGTACATTTCGTAGTAAGCCACCTGCACTTTCACTGCCGGCACAATGCTTTTGAGTTTATCTATGAGGGTAAAATTAAATTCGGTAATCGCCTTTGCCGCATCCTCCAAAGTGGTGCAACTTTCTTTCATCGCATCAGGCAAATAATCCAGCGAAGTGTCCAAGCCCACCGCTGTTGGATTGGAGAGGGCTTGTATGCGTTCTATGAGTTGGTCGGTCATGTTAAGAGTTTCAAGTTTCAAGTTTCAATTGTAGGCGGCGGGTTTCAAACCCGCCCGTACAAGTTTCAAGTTTCAATTGTAGGCGGCGGGTTTCAAACCCGCCCGTACAGGTTTCATTATCCATTCTCAATTATTCAAAACATCCTTAATAGAGGCATAGGCATTTTCTAAATTTTGTTGCACTTGCTGTGGGGTGCACCATTCTGCTTTTTCTATGTCCTCCTCCATTTGCGGCTTGGGTGTGTAGCAGTGCGGGCATTGCATTGCAAACCAAAACGTTTGTTTGAGGTACTCAATGCCGTTGCTTTCGAGATAAATGTGATGGGTAACGGTTTGTAGGTCGCCTATTTGCAATCCTGTTATGCCGCATTCTTCGCCCACCTCACGCAAGGCGCAGGCTTCTACCGATTCGTTGGGTTCTAAGGTGCCCTTGGGCAAGTCCCACTTGCCGCGTTTCAAAATCATCAATAAGTCCCCATTGGGATTAAAAACAACGCCTCCTGCGGCTTGTAATAAGGGATATTGGTTACGATAGTCTGTCCATCCTTGGTCGTCTAATTGCACACAGGCATCATCTTTGAATACTTTTATCATTTTTGTTTTTCGTCTATTGCTTTTAAAAATTCACTCAATATATTACTGCGGATATTACTTGTAGTTATCAAATTGTTGGAAGCAGAGGGGTGCACACGATTGGACAGAAATACAAAAAGCATTTCCCGCTCGGGGTCAACCCATACCATTGTGCCTGTGAAGCCGGTGTGTCCGTAACTGCTTGGCGAGGCTTCGGGGCAAATAGGGCTGGCTTTTTTGGGATTAGGCTCGGGTTTGTCAAACCCAAGTGCTCGGCGCGAATCGGACGATTGGTACTTGGTAAATAGTTCAACGGTGGCAGGTTTCAAAAATTGCATCCCGCCGTAATTGCCCAACCAGAGTAGCATTTGCAAATACTTTGCCAAGTCGTTGGCGGTCGCAAAAAGCCCTGCGTGCCCCGCCACGCCTCCCATCAAGGCTGCGCCTTGGTCGTGCACATAGCCGTGAATGAGTTGACGGCGAAAAGGCTCTTCCAATTCGGTGGGCACAATGTTGCGTTTGCCAAATTTTTGCAAAGGCAAATAAGTCGTATGCTGCATCCCCAACGGACGAAAAAAGAGGCTATCCACTTGTTGGGCAATGGTAGAATTTTTATTTTGTTCTGCAATGCGTTGCAAATAATAAAAACCCAAATCGCTATACAAATAAGGTACATTTTTTTTGAAAAGTGTTTTTGTGTAACTCAATTCGCTACTATCTATCACTTGATAAATTCGTTGTTGTATAGATTTTTTTGCCCATATATTATCGGCTATAGGCAAGGGATATTCGGGCGAAAATTGCGTTGCAAAAAAATTGCCATCCAAAGCCGGCAACGATGAATTGGGCGTAGCAATCAAAAACTTAGTTATCAACGGCAACCACGCTTGTAGTCCCGCTTGGTGCATCAGCAAATCGCGCACTTGGAGGGAATTTTTGTTGCTTTTTTCGGGCAATGCAATATACTTTTCAATAGGCTCGTCGAGTTCCAATTCTTTTTGCTCATACATTTTCATTATCATTGGTAGTGTGCCCACCACTTTGGTGAGCGAGGCAATGTCGTACAAGTCGGAGGAGGTTACGGGACGGTCATTGTTGTAGGTGTGATAGCCAAAACTTTTGTTGTAGAACGCCACTCCCTTGTGGGCAGCCAACACCTGACAGCCCGGAAATGCGTGCTCTTTGATAGCAGCGGCAATCATTTCATCCACTTTTTTTAACCTATCTGTTTTGATGCCCAATTCCTGCGGTGTGCCGTTTTTGAGCCGCAGTATGCGTTTGCGCTGTATGCCCTGCTCCAGCACAAAAACGTTGGGCACCGTAACAGGGCACCTGCCCAGAATGGGAATGGTGCCAAAAAGAGCATCAGCAGCCGCTTTTTGATAGTCTGTTTCGACATTGTGAGCAATGAGCAAACCCGCAAACAAATTGGGATACATGAGTTGAGAGGCGGTGTAGGGGCTGGCATACAAGGTAACTATAGTAGGACAAAGTTGCGCCACACGCAGCAAAAAACTACACACTTCGCTGTCCATTCCATAGTTGCGCTGAGGGCGTCGTTGCTGAATATCCATATATCCAACAATCACAAGCGAATAGGCAGATAGCGAGTCCAACAAATGCAAGTAGGTGTCGGGTTGAAACTGTGTGATGCTGAATTTGTGAATGTTGACGTACTGTTGCGCAGTTTGATAAAAAGTATTTTTGGGATTGTTTCCTATTTCGATGTATGCAATTTTTTCGTTGATAGTTGATTTGATAGGCACCAAGCGTTGCTTGTCGGTGGCCAAAATGAGCGAACCTTCAATAATTTGGTTTTTTACACTTTCAACCAATTGGCTGTTGATACATTTTGCCAAGCCTGTTTCCGGAACTTTGGGTGCGCCTTTGTGTAAGCCAAAATAGTATTTGGTGTTGAGCACCTTGCGGCAATGGTGGTCGAGCAATTCCATCGAAAAAACGCCTCGCTTCACAGCATCTTCAATGGTGTCAATGGAGGCAGGAACATCCAGAGGGTCCACCAGCACATCGTTGCCGGCTATGAGTGCACGCAAGTTGGCGGCGGGGGCATTGTAGCGCTGCGACACCGCCTTCATGGGCATTCCATCGGTAAAAATCAAGCCCCGAAAACCCATTTTTTTTTGCAGCAGTTCGGTGGTAATGCGCGGCGAAAGGCTGGCAATTTCAAAACTTTTGTCGAGCACCGGCACACGCAAATGCCCCATCATCATACAGGCTATATTTTTGTTAATGAGTTCCTTAAAAGGATACAACTCGTTTTGCTCTATGGCAAACCGCGTTTGGTAAACGGTGGGAATTTCAATGTGCGAGTCGATATTGGTGTTGCCGTGACCCGGAAAATGTTTGGCGCAAGCCAATACACCATTGTCCTGCAAGCCTTGCATAAAAGCCACAAGGTAGTTGGTTACCATTTTTTTTTCTTCGCCAAAACTGCGCACATTGATAACCGGATTGGCAGGATTGTTGTTGAGGTCGGCAACAGGCGCAAAATTGATGTGCATGCCCAAACACTGAAATTGTTTGGCTATTTCGCTGCCCATTCGGTACGAATACTGCGCGTTGCGCGTTGCACCCACCACCAACTGAAAAGGCAAATTGTCCACACTGTCCAAACGCATGCCTATGCCCCATTCGGCATCCATGGCTATCAACAAGGGGATGGTGCTAAGCGATTGATAGCGGTTGGTCAATTTGGCTTGCGTAACCAAATTGCCTTGAAAAAAAATAATGCCCCCAACTTTGTAATTGTTGATTAAACGGGTTACTGTTTGCTCATTTTTTTTATTTTTGTTAGAATAAACAGCCACCATCATCAGTTGGGCAATTTTTTCGCGCACGGTCATTCTACTCAGTTGCGCCTCTGTCCACTCATTGCGTCCATTGAGCGTTTCCAAATAGGCTTCGTAGCCCACAGCAGGCGACACAAGCGGCAACAAAAATAGTAGTAATGCAAAAATACAGCGATAACGCATAACAACAAAACAGTGTTTGTAATAGGTCAAAATTTAGACAAAGGTAATAAAAATATCTTACAAAAAAACGGTGTGATTTTTTTACACTACTTTTTTGATGGCTATTTCAAAAAAAAGGGGTCAATAAGTCTCAAACCATCTCTTTCACAAACTGCACCACCGTCAGCCGATGCACGCTCAAAATGCGGGCAATGGCACTTGCAGAAATTCTTTTGTTGAGCAGTTTTTTGATTTCTGCTTCTTTGCCTGTGAGTTTTTTGGCTGTCGATTTTCTGCCTTTGGGGCGTCCCAGCACCATGCCTTGTGAACGCTTGCGTGCCAATGCCTCTTTGGTGCGTTGTGAAATGAGGTTGCGCTCAATTTCGGCAGAAAGACCAAAGGCAAAAGCAAGAACTTTGGAGTTGATGTCGCGCCCCAAACGATAACCGTCTTTGATGGTCCAAACCTGAATGTCGCGGGTCATACATTCGTTGAGAATGCTCATAATCATGAGCAAATTTCTGCCCAAACGCGACAGTTCGGAACAAATGAGAATGTCGCTTTTGCGCATTTTCTTGAGCAATTTTCCCAATTTTCGCTCTTGCACCGTTTTGGTGCCCGAAATAATTTCTTCAATCCATTGATTAATCTCAACCACCTGCCTCTCACAAAATTGATTGATTTCAAATCGTTGATTTTCAACGGTTTGCTTGTCGGTACTTACCCGAATGTAACCATAAGTCATAATTTTGCTGTTTAAATTAATGAATTGAACAAAACAAAAAAATACCAATTTATTGTAATAATTAAAAATTATATTACCTTTGTTGCATTATTGTATTTGTAATGTTTGCATTTCAACGCAATAATAATGAATTATATTGTTGTATAAACGTTGATTATCACTATTTAATTATTAAATTTAGATTACAATGAAAAAAGTATTTTTTTGTTTATCATCAGCAGCATTGCTGTTCTCGGTAGGTTGCCAATCGTTAAAATTGGCAGATATAGAGCCAACTGCCAACAAAAACCCTCGTTTGCTCCCTCCTGTGGAAGTGCGTTTGGATGTCGCCACTTTTGGCACTGTTTATGACTTGCAGTCCACGCATCAGGTGCAAAAGGGCAACGCCACGCATCAGGTAACTGCCAACACACCTCTGTACAGAGACTTGGTTACCATTGCCCAAAAAGACATCCGCAACAATGTGAGCGAAAAATACGGAGAGCCTAAGGGGACTATCAAATATAAATTGATAACGGGCGAAACTTGCAGAACCGGAACGCCTTTGTTGGTGTTTGATTGGCTCACGTTGCGCATCATCAATTTGTTGGCTGTGCCCTCTAATTTTATTACCAGCAAAATGCAGGTGCGAGCAGATGTATATGACGCAAAAGGAAATTTGGTGGGCGAATACACCTCTGCCTATAACAAATCAGCCACAACAGTGGCTTTGTACTACGGTTATTCGTACAAAAACGCCGCTCATAAGGCTACTTTGGCAACCTATAAACTCTGCTTAGACGATATTAAAAAGCAAATAACAGGCGACTACGAAAGGCTTTTTAAGGCATTAGACCCCACCGGAGAAGTGCCCACATCGCCCGAATTGGCGCTATCGCCGGTTGTGGAACCAACCGCACCTGCGGCAACTGCTCCCAAGACAAACCCTTCGTCAATAAAGGATGCGCCCAAGGCAACAGAGGCTTCAAATGCTGCTGTATCGTGGTAGGCAATTCAAAATTTAAAATTTAAATTGAGAGTTGAGAATTGAGAATGGAGAGTTGAGAATTAAACGCGCAACCCGAAGGGTTGAATTTGCATAACCGTAGGCAAGCGCAGCGCAGCCTACGGAAAACGCAACCACCGCACACGGCGCGCGGAGCAAGGACAATGCCTTGAAAAACAGTTGCCCGCCGCGCGCAATGCACACGGTTGCCAAATGTTTTTCTATTGATATGAATGTCCTAACGGACAATTTTGCAAAATTACGCTACGGAACTTGAGAAATATAGCACCTTAAATTTTAAATTTTTAACCTTAAATCTTTAACAAAATGAAAAAAACATTTATGAAAGTGGCTCTAATGAGCCTTGTTGTTGCGGGTGCAACTTTTGTAGCCTGCAACAAAGACGACAACAGTAGCCCTGCCGACAAAGGCACAAATGCTGCCAAAGTAGTAACTGATTGCTTTGATGCCGAGTGGAAAGCAGGAGGCGCAGAGGGTGATTATGGGAAGTGTTGGGACCTTATTGCCGGCGACACCTCGCTAAATCTAACTTATGAGGAACAGCAAGCGTATGGAGAGGCGGCTGAGAAAGAAGTGGAGAATTGGTTCGACAAACTCACCGGCGAAAAGAAGGATTTTTTTGAAGTACTTTTTGGTGGCAATGATAATGACCCCACTGAAGCCCCCAGTTACACCGGTAACGGCAACGCTACTGAAGATGCTGGTAAGTTCATAGCAGGGGGAATGGCTGCCTTAGGAAAAAGCGATGAAGAAGCGCTTCCTATAATACTGGCAAATTTGCAGACCAATGTTGACCGTAGCCGACTCAATTTCGATGAACAAGGCCAACCAGTTGGGGACTACACCACTACATTGGTGACCGCTATCACTAATACACTTACTCAGGTCGGTCAAGCGGATAAAGCAGCAGACCTTATCGGTGTAATTATCGGTTACGCCAGCGGAGCATTTGACGGCAGTGACGGCTCAGCAGCAGGCGGAAACGGCTAACAATCCTAATCCTTATGTATCATAAAAAGCCCTCGCCTTTTTGGCGGGGGCTTTTTGTTGGGGGCTGAATTTTATTCGTCTTTATCCTGCTCCACGTAGGCTTTGAGCAATTTGTCCTGCACATCGGGCGGCACTTGGCGGTATTCGGCAAACTGCATGGTGTAGGTGGCGCGCCGCGTCTCCAAATCGTCTGAACTGTGATTTTCGTATGATTTTTGTGATTAATATGATTTCATATAAATCGGTTAATTCTTTTTTTGAGGTGCTATTTAAGGTAGGGCTTGCATATCAATAGTAATTGAGAGTGGAGAATGGAGAATTAAACGCGCAACCCGAAGGGTTGAATTTTCATAACCGTAGGCAAGCGCAGCGCAGCCTACGGAAAACGCCACCTTCGCACATGGCGCGCGGTGCAAAAACAATGCCTTGAAAAACAGTGGCTGTCCGCGCGCAATAAACGATGTTTGCCAAATGTTTTTTCTATTCGACCGTTTGCGAAAATAGCACCTCAAAAAAAGAATTAACCGAATTTTATTCGTCTTTATCTTGCTCCACGTAGGCTTTGAGCAATTTGTCCTGCACATCAGGCGGCACTTGGCGGTATTCGGCAAATTGCATGGTGTAGGTGGCGCGCCCCGAACTGACGGAACTTAGCGTGGTGCTGTATTTGTTGAGTTCGGCAAGAGGTGCTTGCGCTTTTACTATCTCAAAATTTTTGTCGCTGCTCATCCCTTCAATCATTGCGCGGCGGTTTTGCAGGTCGCTCATCACGCTGCCCATAGCATCGCTGGGCGAGAGCACCTCTACGTTGTAGATAGGCTCCATAATTTTGGGACGCGCTTTTTTGAACGCCTCTTTGAAGGCATTGCGTCCCGCCAAGCGGAACGAAATTTCGTTAGAATCCACAGGGTGCATTTTGCCGTCATACACATACACGCGGATGTCGCGGGCATACGAGCCGGTGAGGGGACCTTCTTCCATTTTTTCCATCACGCCTTTTAATATAGCGGGCAAAAAGCGTGCGTCAATAGCACCGCCCACAATGCAGTTGTGGAAAAACAATTTGCCGCCCCATTCCAAAGCCACCTCCTCAGTTCCCTTGATGTTGAGCGTGATTTCTTTGCCGTCCACCTTGAACGTTTTTTTCTCCGGCACGCCCTCTTCGTAAGGCTCTATCACAATATACACCTCGCCAAATTGCCCCGCGCCACCGCTCTGTTTTTTGTGTCGATAGTCGGCAATGGCAGGCGCAGTAATGGTTTCGCGATAGGGTATTTTGGGATTGAACAATTCTATTTCTATCTTAAACGCGGTGGACAGTTGTTTTTTGAGCACATTGATGTGATGCTCGCCCTGTCCGCTCACAATGGTCTGCTTCAATTCCTTGGAGTACTCCACCAAAATGGTGGGGTCTTCCAAATGGCAGCGATTGAGCGCCTCGCCCAACTTTTCTTCGTCGGCAGCATTGGCGGGTTTTACAGCAGTTCTAAATTTGGGCTGCGGAAAAGTGATGGGATAAAATTGCCACGCAGCAGCACCGCCATTGAGGGTTTGGTTGGTGCGCGTGCTCTTCAATTTTACGGTGCAGCCAATATCGCCGGCTTGCAATTCGGTAACTTTGGTGCGGTTTTTGCCCGCTACGGCGTAGAGTTGCGTTAGCCGCTCTTTGGTGCCGTTGGCGGCGTTGGTCAAGTCGGCGCCCTCTGTGATGACGCCGCTCATTACGCGAAAATAACTCACTTCGCCCATGTGCTGCTCAATGGCGGTTTTGAACACAAACAGCGAGGGCGTGCCTTTTGCATTGCAAGGTACT
Organism: Bacteroidia bacterium; assembly: GCA_025996715.1. Lineage (GTDB taxonomy): Bacteria > Bacteroidota > Bacteroidia > Bacteroidales > UBA932 > BNTQ01. Next base: position 17,288 of record BNTQ01000002.1, read on the forward strand.
ACCTCGTCCTCTACGGTCTTGTATTCACGCGCTTTTTCGGGCGACGGGGCAACGTTGATAATGAACTCCATCAAGCGTTTTACGCCAATATCTTTTTTGCCCGATACGCAAAAAATCGGCATCACTTCTTGGGTTTTCATTCCCGCACGCAAGCCTTTGCGTATTTCTTCTTCTTCTAATGTGCCTTTGTCAAAAAATAATTCCATCAATTCCTCTTCGTATTCGGCAGCCGCCTCTATCAAAATGCGGTGCAGTTCGGCGGCTTTTTCCTTTTCGCTGTCGGGGATTTCGAGGTCTTGCCGCTCGCCGGTGTCGCCCTTGAATTTGTACATTTTCATTTTGAGCACATCCACAAAGCCGTCAAAATTGTTGCCCACAGCCAGCGGATACTGCACCAGCACTACCTTTTTGCCAAAGGCATTTTTCAACGATTCAACGGCGGCATCAAAATCCGCTTTCTCGTTGTCCAACTGATTGACCGCCACAATGAGCGGCTTGTTGTGCGATTGTGCATAGCGGGCAAATATCTCGGTGCCCACTTCTACGCCGTTTTGCGCATTGACCACGAGCACGCCCGTGTCGCACACTTTGAAGGCAGAGAACACGCCGCCCGCAAAATCGTCGGAGCCCGGCGTGTCAATAAAATTGAGTTTGCGCTCCATAAACTCGGTGTAGAGCAGCGTGCTGTAAATGGAACGCAGATACGACTGCTCCATTTCGGTGTAGTCCGATGCCGTATTTTTGGCATCCACACTGCCACGCCGCTCTATCACCTTGCCTTCAAAGAGCATCGATTCGGCAAGGGTGGTTTTGCCGCAGCCTGTAGCGCCCAGCAGCACTATGTTTCTGATTTTTTCGGTAGAATAAGTTTTCATAAATTTATGATTTTAAAATAATTTTCAAAAATACAGTTTTTTTTGTTGCCAACAACATTTTTTTTGCAAAAAAAATCACATTTTATTTTAAATTGTTGTAAATCAATGATTTTAAATAATTTAATTGAATAGCGATGTATTCCGTTGGAATGCAAATCAAAAATTCAAAATAGTTTCTTATCTTTGCTGCGTTGTAGATTACGATAGTAAAATTTATGTTTATGAAATCATTTAAAATTTTGTTGTTTGCTGCGGCGTTGATGCTGGGCGCAACAACGCTCTATGCCGCTGGTAGCAAAGCCAACGAGGCTGTGGTCAATTTCAAAACCGACATTTTGAGTACGCATTGCAAACTGCGTGTCGAAAAAGTGATTCCCTTTGAAAAAGGCGTGGTGGATATGGCAATTCACATCAAAAATGGCAACGTGCAAGTGAAGTACCAGCCCAGCAAAACTTCTGTGGAGGCGATTCAAAAAGCCATCGAAAAATTGGGCTACACGGTAAGCGTTGTGCCCGCAGCAACAGACGAACAGAAGTAAATTTATGTGCTGATAATTACTCGTTGGAGGAAGCATTGTTTTGCAGTGCGTCCAAAAACGCTTGCGGCGGGCGGCAGGGGCGGCGCGTGGCGGCATTCACAAAAACGAGTGTGGTAGTGCCTTCGTTGAGCAGCAGTCCTGCCTCGTTGTAGGTTTGGTATTTGATTTCGAGAGCAGCAGTAGGCATTTTTTCTACGCTTACTTTCACGGTGAGCAATTCGTCGTAACTTGCCGAATGATAATAAGTTACACTAAAATTGCGTACAGGCAACATAATGCCTTGTTGCTCCATCACAGCGTATGGAAACCCCAATACCCGCATCATTTCGGTGCGGGCTTGTTCGTAGTAGAGCGCATAGTTGCCATAATAAACATAACCCATTTGGTCGGTTTCGCCATAGCGCACTCTTATTTTTTCGGAATAAACAAGCATATAGTTTCAGGTTTCAAGTTTCAGGTTTCAGGTTTCAAAATTCACAAGTTAGATTATTCACTCATTGCTTTTATATGGTTTTTTGTCTCACAATATTTTTCATCAACTCCACTGTCGCCTCCATTCCCAATAGCGATACGTTGATAGAAAAATGGTAGGACGACGACATTCCCCATTCTTTGTCGGTGTAGTATTTGTAGTAGGCGGCGCGGGATTTGTCTTGTTTGCGCATCATTTCTTTGGCGGCACTTTCGCTCAGGCGGCTGCGCTCAACAATGTTTTTGATGCGATTCTCAGGCTTGTCGTGAATAAAAAAACTCAGCAGGTTGGGATGGTCGCGCAGCACGTAGTCGGCACAGCGACCCACCAAAACGCAGGACTCGCCTTTGTCTGCAATGCTTTGGATGGCGTTGCTTTGAAACAAAAATAATTGTTCGCCCGAAAGCATATTTGCCGCAGGCGGACAAGGCGGATAGGTTGCGTGAGCAAAACCAATAGGAAAAGCATAGGCCAAACTATGTGAAGTTTGCTCGTCTGCTTTTTCAAAAACTTCGTTGCACAAGCCGCTTGTTTTGGCTGCTTCGGCAAGCAATTCCTTGTCGTAGTAAGCCATAGCGAGGTCTTTTGCCAATCGCAGCCCAATGTCGCGCCCGCCGCTACCAAACTGCCGCCCGATGGTGATGATGATTTGGGTCATAATTTCAAGAGTTTCAAGTTTCATTATTAAAACGTTTCATCACTCTTGCAAACATCACGGCAGTGAGCACTGATGCTACAAAGTCGGCTACGGGGATGCTTACCCATACGCCTGTGGTCTCCAAAAAATGCGGTAGTATGAGCAAGCACGGTACCAGAAACAACATTTGCCGTGTGAGTGATAAGAAAATTGCAATTTTAGGTTTGTTGATGGACAAGAAAAAGTTGGTGGCAACCATCTGAAATCCCACAATGGGAAACACCGCAAATACAATATGGATGCCGTGTACAGCAACATCTATCAAAGCCGTATCGGTGGTGAACAAGCCTACAATGAAGTGCGGAAAAATTTGGCATATCAGCGTGCCCAAAGTGGCAACACCCACGCCCCAACGAATAGTGAGCCACGTTACACTCTTGACCCGCGCAAAGAGCCGTGCACCGTAGTTGTAGCCCGCAATGGGCTGCATTCCTTGATTTAAGCCCATGATGACCATAGCAAACAAAAATATCACGCGGTTGATGATGCCATAGGCGCCAATGGCAGTGTCGCCGCCGTATTGTTTGAGTGCGCGGTTGATGAGAATCACAATGAGGCAGGCACAAAGGTTCATCAAAAATGGCGACAATCCTATGCTCAGCATCCCTTTGACAAGGTCGCGTTTGAGCCTAAAAATACCTTTTTGAAAATAGAGTACGCGCGTGGGATTGAGCAAATATATGATTTGCAGCGCGAGTGAAATAATTTGCGCTATCACCGTTGCCCAGGCTGCGCCTTTGATGCCCCAGCCAAATCCAAAAATAAACGTAGGCGCCAGCACGCAGTTGATGACCACCGACAACAAGGTTACATACATTGCCATACGCGGATTGCCGGCAGAGCGAATGACTGCGTTGAGACCAAAATACATGTGGGTTACAACATTGCCCAACAAAATGATGTGCATAAAATCGCGGGCGTAGGGTAGGGTGTCTTTGCTGGCGCCAAAAAACCGGAGTATAGGGTCAAGAAACGGAAAGCACAGTAGCGAAAACCCAATGCCCAACACAATGTTCATCACCAACACATTGCCCAGCACACGGTTGGCACTTTGGTAATCGCGCTGCCCCAACTTGACCGACACTAATGTGGATGCACCCATACCCACCAACGAGCCAAATGCGGCTGCCAAATTCATGAGCGGGTAGGTGAGCGCCAATCCTGCAATGGCAAAAGGTCCTATGTGCCCAATAAAAATGCCGTCCACAATGTTGTATAGCGATGACGCCGTCATGGCAACAATGGCGGGCAGGGCATACTGCATCAGTAATTTGCCGATGCGGTGGGTGCCCAAAACCAAGGGAGTGTTGTTGTTAGTTGTGGACATTGTTGAACTTTTCGCCTACCACAATGCGAATGCTTTGGGGCAGAATGGAAACATCAAAAGGCGCATAACCACAAGCCTCGCCGTCAATTTCGATGGGGCTTGTGGGATAAGATTGTATTTCTATTTGTGTGCTTTGCACGGCACTCACTTTGCTAAAATTGTAGATGGAGCCGTTGAAAAGGCGATTGAAATTAGTAAAAAAACGATACAGCGACATTTTGCGAATGAGCGTCAAATCCAGCAAACCGTCGTCCACCACTGCGGCAGGCATAGGCATCATACCGCTGCCGTTGTATTTGCCCACGCCCACGGTGCCGCTAAACAGCCTGTTTGTGAAAAACGAATGCCCATTCACCGTAACCTCAAAACGTTTTGCCTTGTACGAAAATAGCGTAAACACAGTGCTAATGAGATACAGCCAACGGTTGGTGTAGCCGGCATCTTTGAGGCGATTGAAATTGCGATTGACCATTGCATCAAAGCCAAAGCCTGCCACGTTTGCCATATAGCGCGTGTGGTGCACCATGGCTTCCCAAAACGACACAATGCCCACATCTTGCAAAATGGTGCGCTCGGCACAAATGCTTCGCACGGCATCGTTGTAGGTGCGGGGGATGCCCAGCATACGCACCCAGTCGTTGCCGGTGCCCACCGGAATCACTGCCAATGTAACCTCGGTGGTGGCTACCGTTTTTTGGATAAAAAGTCCGTTCACTACTTCGTTCACAGTGCCGTCGCCCCCCACAATAACTATTTTGCGAAACCCATCGTGGATGGCTTTCACGGTGAGTTCAACGGCGTGAAATTTCTTTTCGGTAAACACGCAAGTAAAACCCACTCCTGCAAAGTTAAGTTTGTTAGAAATCACAGGCCAATCGCGCAAGCCATAGCCCCGCCCCGCTTTGGGGTTCACTATGACCATCCATTGAGATGTTGGGGCAGTAAGCATATTGCAACAAAAGAGTTTATGCAAAGGTACTAAACTTTCCCCATTTCACAAAAACCAGCGACCAATAAGCCACTACTGCCCATTGGTCGCTGTTAAACTGGTCGCTGGCAATGCCGACTAACACTTATGTGGATAGTGGTTATTTTAAAATCTCCAATAATCCTGTTTCGTTGGACATGCTAAATTCCTCTATGTTCTTTTGGTTTTGTATCAACAAATTTTCAATGTATCTGCGGCAACGACTTATCTCTTTGCGCAGAAAATGCCAAGGCGGCTCGAATTTGATATTCGTTCAGCGGATAATCATTGGTTATATCTGCCACAGACATACCCGAAGCCATCCATTTTAATATATCCGATACCGCTATCCGCGTACCTTTCACACAGGGTTTGCCAAATCGCACCTGCGAATTTATTGAAATATAATCAAAAAAACTTTCCATAATATGAATATATTAAAATTTTCATACTGCAAAGGTACAAAACTTTCCCATTCCACAAAAACTTTTACAAGTACCATCTACCATTAAATTCTTATTACAACTTGTGCAAGGCCTCTACCAATTTGTGTGCCGCAACCGCCAGCCGTTCCAATGCCAATGGGACATTCCACTGCGCTTTGTCGGCGACGCCCACCCTATTGGAAATGCTGCGCAACTCAACAAAGGGAAGGTTTTGCAGACTGCACACATAAAAAAACGCCGCACCTTCCATAGTCTCTATTGCTGTGCCGTAAAACGAATGCCGCTCTTGGGCTTGCGCGGCGTTTTGTGCCAACAAAGACACTGTCAGCGATTGCGTTTCAACGAGCCGCAACTTTTTATTCACAGCAGTAGTGTAGGCACACAGGAGTGTTTCGTTCACAAAAGGGGGCTGATTGGCATCTGTTAATCCGCGCGCAAAAGCGCCCTCAAAGCCTTGCATATATTGGCTGTTGCTCAGGTCGTCCAAACGCTCGGTGTGCACCAATGTTACATCGCCCGCTTGCAAGTGGGGCACAAACGAGCCTGCAATGCCCACGCACACTGCCCATTGGTAGTGCTGCGCCGCCAGCCGACGAGTGAGGTTGTAGGTGGTTTGCAACACTCCCACGCCTGTTACCGCAAAGTCAATATCGGTGCGGTGCTGCAAGCATTGCCGCAGGGGTGCCAATTCTATTTCGGTGGCAGCAACAATGAGTATGCGAGGCAGGGAGTTCACAAGTTGAATAATTGCAGATGAAAATTGTTAAGCAGTGGTGGATATGGTTGTTAGCGGAATATCTTCGCCTGTTTGCGAAACCAAGCAGCAGCCTTGCTCGGCGGCAACAATGTGTCCAATAATATCCACTTTGCCCAAGTTTTTTATTTTGTCGTGCAAGGCAACAGGCAGCGTAAACAGCAACTCGTAGTCTTCGCCGCCATTGAGCACGGCGGTCATTGGGTTTAAATTCATTTCTTGGGCAGCCGCGTTGGTGTCGTGGGCAATGGGGATGCGGTCGATATAGAGCCGCGCGCCCACTTTGGATTGCTCACACAACAGCAAAGTATCCGCCGCCAAGCCTTTTGAAATGTCAATCATAGCGCTGGGTACAAGCCCCTCTTCGTGCAAAGATTCCACAATGTCCACCCGCGCTTTGGGCTTCAAGTATTTTTCTATAACGTAATCGTAGCCTTGCAATTGAGGCTGTTTGCCTCCTGCCTCAAACACTTTTTTTTCGCGTTCCAACAGCAGCAAACCCATATAGGCAGCGCCGAGGCTGCCTGTGAGGCACAGCAAATCGGTGGGCTGGGCGCCGGTGCGATAGGTTATTTGCTCGGGTGCACAAACCCCTATGGCAGTGAGGCTCAGCGTAAGCCCAGTGAGCGATGTAGAGGTGTCGCCTCCCACAATATCCACATTGTAGTGCTCGCAAGCCAAGCGAATACCGCTGTAAATTTCTTCAATTTTGTCCACTGTCATTTTTGCGGAAACGCCCATAGATACTAACAATTGGCGAGGCAGACCGTTCATTGCCGCAATGTCCGAAAAATTGACCACTGCCGCCTTGTAACCCAAATGTTTGAGCGGAGTGTAGGTCAGGTCAAAGTGCACGCCTTCCAGCAGCATATTGCTGGCAACGAGCGTGTGCTGGGCGTTGTGCGCAATCACGGCAGCATCATCCCCCACCCCTTTGATGCTGGAAGGCTGCTGCAACACAATGTCGCGCGTGAGTTGCTCTATAAGTTGTTGTTCGGTCATTTGCTGTATCACAATAGGGGCGCGGGTTCTGCGATTTCCATTTGCAGCCGCAATTCAATAATTTCGGAACGAGCATATTCTGTGGTGTCTATCTTTTTTAATTCACTAAAATAACCTTCCTCTGTGGTGTCGATGCGCTTGAAAACTTGAATGAGTTGCGCCTTGTTCAATTGCGGCAAACAGCGGTCAATCAACAAGTTGCACAACAAACGGAAGTTCACAAAATCTTTGCCTTGCAGGTAGCCTTTGAGTGCCTCCAAAAAGTTGGCAGTAGCCAATTCTATCTTACCATCCACCAACAACGACTTGCCTTCTATGTGCATCGACATACTTTTGAGTGCCTTGGCTTTGTTTTGAAAATCCTGTTTTACCATCGTCAATTCGTCCCTATTTTCGTTGCGAATATCGGCTATTAGTTCTACTTTGATAACATTGATGCGCTCCTTTAATTTAGCCATAATCAGTTTGAAATTGAGCGCATAAAATAGTATTGGAAACACCACTACCAGCACCACAAAAACCAGCACTCCGCTCAGGAGCAACTTGTCCCACGCAGAAGCATAAAAACCCTCAACTTGTTCCAATAAATTAACTTCTATCATATTGTTGTTGAAAAATATCTCAGCAACTAAAAAACGAAAAAAGTCTATTTATAGCGTAATTTTTAACAAATTGATGCACTTTTTTGCAAACAGATTATCACATTTTTGATAGATGCTAAGCCAATTTGCTCAGGTTTTATACTATTAATGGGCAAAAAATTGCTCCCACTCACATCATCGGAAACTTCTAGTTCATCAAAATTCGATACTTTGCAAACAAAAACAAGGTCGGTCGTAAAATATACAATGCCGCCATAGAGGTATTGGTTGGGAAAACTGCGCCAAAAAGTGGTTTCCGTTACCTCAAGATTGAGTTCCTCTTTCACCTCGCGGCGCACAGCGTCCTCTGCCGCTTCGCCAATGTTTACAAAGCCTCCGGGCAAGTCCAATGTGCCTTTGGCGGGGTCAAATTTGCGCCGCACCAACAACAATTCGCCTGCCTCGTTTTGGATAAGAGCCACCACCGCCGCCGCAGAATTGACATACAACTTATGCCCGCAATGCTTGCAAACATGAGCATTGAAGCCGTCCCACTCAAAGTCCGCTGCCCCACAAAATGGGCAATAGCGCAACACCTGTGAAGGATGATATTTTTGCAAATCGTTCATTTATTTTTTTCGCACAATGGTCAGTCCATCTCGCAAGGGCAAAATTATTTTTTCTACCCTCGCATCATTTTTTACAAAATCGTTGAATGCCTGCAAAGTCAATGTGTGCTTATCGTTGGCGGGGGCTTGCTCTGTAATTTTTCCATCCCATAGCACATTGTCGGCAAGCAAAAAACCTCCGCTGCGCAACAGCGATAGCGACATTTCGTAGTCCTGCATATACTCTCGTTTGTCGCCGTCCATAAACACAAGGTCAAACGTCAAACCCAGCGTGGGTGCGCCTTGCCGTGCACTTTGGCAGTGCGCCGCAATTTGCGATGACCTGTTGCATCGCGCAAAAAATGAGGCGGCAATTGCCAATGCCTCATCGTCCACATCGTAGGTGTAGAGCATCCCATTTGCGGGCAAACCCTGCGCCAAACAAATGGCAGAGTAGCCTGTGAAAGTGCCTATTTCGAGCACATAGCGCGGTTGTATCATCTGCGACAACAGTTGCAACAACAAGCCTTGGCTCCACTCCGACAACATTCGCGGCTGCACCACACGCAAATGCGTGGTGCGCGACAACTCCTGCAAAATCAAGGGTTCGGGCGTGCTATGTTGGGCGCAATAATCTAATATGGCAGCATTCAAGTTCATGGTTCTATCGCTGATTGATGAGTGTTATCAAGGCTTCGACGGCTTTTGCTTGCGGTATATTTTTTTGCACGCACTCCTTGCCTTTGTAAAGCGACACCTTGCCCGCGCCCGCACCCACGTAGCCATAGTTGGCATCCGCCATTTCGCCGGGACCGTTCACAATGCAACCCATCACGGCTATTTTCAAACCCTTGTAGTGTGCGGTTTTTGCCTTGATGTCCTTTAATGTTTTTTGAATATCGTAGAGCGTGCGGCCACAGCCGGGGCAAGCAATGTACTCGGTTTTGGTGAACCGCACACGGGCTGCCTGCAAAATGCCAAAAGCCGTTTGCACCACATCGCTTGTTGGTAACAAAGCGCTTAGCATAATTCCATCGCCATAGCCATCCAATAGCAACGCGCCGCAATCCACTGCTGCTTTGAGTTGAAACGATTCTTTGTCGGCATCTTTGTAACTGCGGAGCATGATAACAGGATTGGAAAGTTGTTGCCGTTGAAGCACTTGAAAAAACAATCGCGTTGTGTAAATACTGCTGTGTTCCAACAATAAAATGTGCTCAGGATGTTGTTTTAGAAATGCAAAAAAATCTTCGCTCAAATAATCTACGCGGCAACGCAGTATATTTTCATTTTCGTCATCTATCACGCAAAGCCCGTCAGCAGGGCATTCCAGCAAACTGCTACCGATGTAAATAACATCTGGCGTAGCCTCATTGCCCTGCCATTTTTTGCCGCTGAAAGTAAATCCCAACTGCTCTATATCGTGCTGATAGATGGGCGATAGTGCCGACAAATCTGCCCACACATTCACGGCATTTGTTGCCCCCACAGGAACGGCAGGCGATGCAGTGGTGCTGCGCTTCACATAGGATGTAATGGGGACAAGGGCTTGCACCACGTCCTCCTCTTGGTCATATTGCTCTGCAATGTAATCGACTAACTTTGCGGCAACAGGCAATTCGTGCTCAGGCGGCTCTGTGAGCGACACGCGGATGGTATCGCCCAAGCCTTCCGCAAGCAAAGTACCAATGCCCACCGCCGATTTGATGCGAGCATCTTCGCCCTCGCCCGCCTCGGTTACGCCCAAGTGCAGGGGGTAGCACAAGTGCACAGCCTCCATTGCCAATGCCAGCAAGCGCGTGGCATATACCATCACGCGCGTGTTGCTCGCTTTCATGGATACCACTACGTTTTCAAAATTGGCTTTGTGGCAAAGTTGCAAAAACTCCATTGCCGAAGCCACCATTCCTTGCGGGGTGTCGCCGTATTGCTGCATGATTCGCTCACTCAGCGAGCCGTGATTGACCCCAATGCGCAGGGCGGTGCCGTGTTGTTGGCACACTTGGAGTAATGCAAAAAACTTTTCTTGTAGTAAAGCCGGATTATTTTGCAACTCTTTTTCGTTCACAAAATTACCGGGGTTGATGCGCACTTTTTCGACATATTGCGCAGCGATGATAGCCACCTCTGCATTAAAGTGAACATCCGCAACCAAAGGAACAGACAGGTTTTGCGCACGCAAGGCGGCTTTTATTTTTTTCAAAGCCTCAGCCTCGCTCACATTTTGCGCAGTGATGCGAATCAACTCCGCACCTGCTTTTGCGAGCACAAGACATTGCTGCACCGTAGCCTCCACGTCCAATGTGGGGGTGGTGGTCATTGTTTGCAGGCGAATAGGCTGCCCTGCGCCCACGAGCAAATCCCCTATGCGTATAGGTTGTAGCGCGTTGACATCCATTGTTAAAAGCCTAAACGTTTCACTACATCATCGCTTTTGTCGTAGCGCGGATTCACGTAGAGCAGCGATGGATTGTTGGCTGCATCAAACATTACGGCGTAGCCGCCCTCGTCGGCAATGTCTTTTACTGCCTTGTAGAGCGCGTCCTGTATGGGTTTCATCAGTTCTTCGCGCTTGGCAAACAGCGTTCCCTCGGGACCAAAGTATTTGCGCTGCAACTCTTTTGCCTCTTTTTCTGCGGCAATAATATCGCCTTCGTGCTTGCGCCGCAGTTCGTCGGACAGCAACACTTTTTCGGCTTGATACACGCGGTACATCTCGTCCACAGTAGAAAAAGATGCGTCCACTTCCTTTTGATACTGGGCAGCAAAGTTATCCACCTGCTCTTGCACTGCCTTGTATTTTGCATTTTTTTTCAAAATGTAATCGGAGTTAATCACCGCATACTTTTGAGCCATAGCAGCAGTTGCCATCAAGCCCACAACGAATAAAAGCGTAATTTTTTTCATAAAAAAATAGTTTAAGATTTAAAATTCAATTATCAATTTTTAATAATTCTTTTAGTAATTTTGGGTCGTCGGTGGTAATGAAATCAACGCCTTGCTCTATAAAATACTGCATATCCTCTCTTTTGTTTACCGTCCATACATTGGTGGTCAAGCCAAGTTTTTTGGCATCTTTAATCCAGGTGGGATTTTTTTTGAGAACATTGTTATTGTAGTCCAAGCCCCAATAACCCTCTTGTTTTAACTCCTGCGGCGATTTATCGCCACTGAGATAAGCCACGCGGTGCTTAGGATTGAGGCGAATTAACTCCTTGCAAATGTGTTCGCTAAATGAAATGTAGTCCACCCTATCGGCTACGCCGCTTTTGTCAATTATCTTCACTACCGCCTGTGCAACAGCCTTGTCGGCATCCTTTGTGCTATGAGATTTTATTTCCAAAATCAACTTGGTTTTGTCCTGCGTTTTTGCCACCTCAATGTATTGTGGCAAGGTTGGCAAGGGTTCGCCATTTTTCAAGCGCAATGGCTCCAAATCCTTGCGTTCGGCAGTTTCGATGACCACGTCTTGGTATTTTTCATCGTGGTTGAGAATAATTTCGCCATCCTTGGCTAACCACACATCAAACTCCGAGCCATAGACACCGCCCAATGCAATGGCATTTTTGAGCGACGATATTGAATTTTGGGCAGAGCCTTCCACATCCCAATAACCGCGATGAGCAATAATTTGCGTTTGCGCACCTGCGTGCACCGCAGCCAACAACAAGGCAATAGTTAATAGTTTTTTCATTTTTTAATTATGAATTTACAAATGCACTTTTTGAATTTGCAAATTTAGTAAAAAAAATTATTTTTTCAACCTATAACTCACAAACGCCACCCGTTGGCTGTCGGGCGACCATGAATTGACGTTGATGGTGCCTTGTCCGCCAAAAAGTTTGACCAAGGTTTTGGGGTCGCCGCCTGCGGCAGGCATCAGCCGCAGTTCAACATTTTTGTTTGCCAAATGTTCGCCCGGCTCCAAATCGCCTTTGGTGTAGGTGATAAAAATAACTTGCTTGCCATCGGGCGACACGTGCGGAAACCACGAATTGCGGGTGGTGTCGGTGGTCATTTGGGTTGGCTCGGTGCCGTCGGCGTTCATTCGCCACACTTGCATCAAACCGCTGCGCACCGAGTTGAACCAGATGTGTTTGCCGTCGGGCGAATACTCGGGACCATCGTCCAAACCTTGGGCAGTGGTAAGGCGAATTTCGTCGCCACCTTCAAACGGAATCACATAAACATCGTAATTGCCGTTGCGCTCGGCACAGTAGGCGAGGTATTTATTGTCGGGGCTGATGCCGTGCAAATAACTGGGCGCAAGTGGTGTAACCAAACGCGGCACGCCGCCTGCAAAAGGCAAAACATAAATGCGCGAGCGGTGGTCGTCGGCAGGTTGATGACTAATGGCAATGTATTTTCCATCGGCAGTAATCACGTGGTCGTTGTTGCAGGTGGTGGCAAAATCGGTGTTGATTTCTGCAGGCTCGGCGGGCTTTGTGGGCGACAACTTGTAGAGTCGTCCGCCGCTGTTATAGACCAACCATTGTCCATCCGGTGTCCAATTGGGGGCTTCAATCAAGTAGTCAAACTCTTTGACCACCTTGCGATTGCCGGTATTCACATCAAGAATTTCCAGCACGCTAATCACTTTGGGTTGTGTGTTCATAATGGGTAATTTTTTATATTCAACATTGGTAAAATAAGCCGTTTCGAGCACATCAGGATTGTGCGAGCCAATGAACAGCCCGATGTAGCAAGTGTCGGCAAAGTCCAATTCGATTTCGCCGGTAACATTTTGCGGATATTCATCGGTGGCGGTGTACATTTTTATTTTGTTGCCCACACGTTCCAACGTAATGTAGTTGCCGCCTTTGGGACCAACCACCTCTTGAGTTTCGGCACCTTTTGCCGGGCGATACTGCAACGAAGTGAGTCCATCGCCGTGAATGGCAATGTCGGCATATTGGGCATCATCGGCAAGCGACTCGCGAATCATAACGCCAATTTTGCGATGCGGGTCAATGCCCGCGCCTTCAAACGCCACCTTGGTGGTGAGCGCAAAATCGCCCGTTTCGCGTTTCCACGCAAAATGAAATTGGTCGCTGGTGAACCACAAATTGACACCCGCACCCGTGAGCGTGTAGGTTTGTGTGGCACTATTGTAACTAAAATTTCCTTTCAGCGCAGGGGCACCAACATCGCCGGAACCCTCAAAAATACTGCCGTCCTTAGAGGCACACGCAAGAAAAAGCGAAAACGCAAGGACCGAAAATGTTTTGATAAATGTTTTCATACGATAATAATAATTTTGTGTAAATTCAACCCACAAAGTTATATTTTTTTTCACTATTAACCGACTAAAAGTCGGATTTATTTTTAATTTATTACCAATCAGTCAGTTACATTTCAAAAAGCACATCCGGCACAACGTAGCAAAAGGGCGCATTGTTGTTGCGTTGGAAGGAAATCTCTTATTCCAAATCGCACATTCTCAATGTTATTGAGTATATTCAAGCGCAAGAAACACACCACCAAAAAAGAATTAACCGAAAATGATTTGATGGCAATATGTTTTTTTCAAAAAAAAAGTGTAAATTTGTACGTTTGTATTCTTGTGCAAAAAGAGTATAATTTATTGTATTTCAATTATTTACATAAAAATTTTATGCTATGAAAAAAATCTATGCCATTATTTGTGGATGTGTGTTGTGCGGCACGTTGTGGGCTTCTACCGAGCGTAGTGTTGCCTCCAAGGAAGAGGCTGCGCAGTTTTTTGGAAGTGCCACCTACGTGGTGCAAACCAACGAAAGCATCGTTTTGGATGCTCTATTGTTGGATGCAGCGCAAAAAGTATGGACGGCTACTCCCTACAAAGTTGCCGACTACGCTAACTTTCAGGCTTTGCGCACCGACCCCAAAAATTCGTTTTTGCTCATCACCAAAGTTGCCGATGCCAAAGACAAATTTCGCCGCAAATGTTTGTACGTCAGTTTGTTGGTGGGCAATCCCAAAGTCAAAACGGATAACGATATTACCGAGATGCACGAATTGGGCTTTATCCCTTTGTCGTACGAAAACACAGAGGATGAGCGCAACGCATTTTTATTGGAACCGCTGCTGCTGTTTGTGCAAAAAAATGCAGAGAATATCAGCAAGGGAATGTTTGCAAAAAAATTGATTGCCTCCTTTGAAACCCGCATGCGTGTTTACAACGACAACACCGAGCAGTTGCGCGACAAAACAATTTATGTTGCCGAAACTCAAATAGGCGAACAAACGGACAGAACCAAATTGACGGAGCAATTGGGCAAAAACTTAGTAATTGTGCCCACTGTGGCCGATTTGGAATCGGTTGTTACCGAGGGCAAAAACAAAGCGGTGATTGCCATCACTATTTTTCCGGACAATGCCGCACACGGCGGCACTGCCTACAAAATGATAGTGGGCTTAGAGGGCACGCTATACTATTATTATGAAGAAAAAAAGCCCAAGAACTACAAATTTCATTCGGGCGATTTTGATATGTGGCGCAACGCTTACAAATAAAGGCGTAGAGAACATCACACCATGACAGCAAGTTTAGATACGGATATAAAATTTTTGGCAGGCGTAGGTCCCAAGCGTGCCGAGGTGCTTGGCAAGGAGTTGAATATCAACACGTTCTACGATTTGCTGTACTACTTTCCGTTTCGCTATGTGGACAAAAGCCGCATCTACACCGTGCGCGAATTGCGTGGTTTTGAGGGCGATTTGCCGTTGCTGCAAGTGAAAGGCAAAATACATTCGATGCGAGTGGTACCGGGCAAAGTGAGACGGCTCACTGCTATTTTTCAGGACGAAACAGGCAGTATGGATTTGGTGTGGTTCAAAGGAATATCATACATCCAAAAGAGCATCAAGCCCAACACAACTTACATTCTTTTCAAAGAGCCTACTATTTTCAACGGTCGATTTCAAATGGCGCACCCCGATATTGAGGAGGCAGCACAGCAAGAGCAGAATAAGATAAAATCCAATATCCAAGCCATTTACAGCAGCACCGAGGTGCTCAAAAATAATTATTTTTCAAACAAAGCCATCAGCAAAATGATGAGCGCGTTGCTCTCGGCGGTGCTGCCCACCCTTGCCGAAACCTTGCCGCCGCACCTTGTTGCTTCACAAAAATTGCTGGGCATACAAGCGGCATTGCTCAACATACATTTTCCACAAAGCGCACAGTTGCTACAACAGGCGCAACATCGCCTCAAATGGGAGGAGTTGTTTTATGTAGAACTGCGCCTTTTGCGGCAACGCGCAAAGCGTGTAACCGAAAGCAAAGGCTTTGTGTTGGCTGCCCCCGACAATGAAGTCAAAACTTTTTATCATCATCATTTGCCGTTTCAACTCACTGCTGCGCAAACCAGAGTTTTGCAAGAAATCCGGCGCGATATGCGGTCGAGCAAGCAAATGAATCGCTTGTTGCAGGGCGATGTGGGTAGCGGCAAAACCATTGTGGCATTGCTTTGCAGCCTCATTGCCGCCGACAATAAATTTCAAGCCTGCCTAATGGCACCCACCGAAATCCTTGCCACGCAACACTATCACGGCATTGCATCGTTGTTGGGCGATATGAATTTTAAAGTTGCATTGCTCACAGGTTCTACCAAAAAACAAAATAGAATCGCGCTATCCGAGCAGTTGCAAAATGGCGAAATTCAATTGCTCATAGGCACGCACGCCATCATCGAAGACAATGTGCAGTTTGCCAATTTGGGCTTGGTAATTATTGACGAGCAGCACCGTTTTGGAGTGGCGCAGCGCAGCCGCTTGTGGAGCAAAAACGCGCAACCCCCGCACGTGTTGGTAATGACGGCAACACCCATTCCCCGCACGCTGGCAATGACGCTCTACGGCGACCTCGACATATCGGTAATTGACCAACTGCCGCCCGGTCGCAAACCCATACGCACTGTGCATTACACAGATACTCAACGAGGCAAGGTCTATAACTTTTTGGAAGAACAAATACGACAAGGCAGACAGGCTTACATTGTGTATCCGCTCATTCAAGAATCCGAAAAAATGGATTACGAAAATTTGCAAGAGGGCTACCAAATGGTCTGCAAACGTTATCCACACTACAAAATAGCAATGGTGCACGGACAAATGAAGCCTGCCCAAAAGGAGCAACAGATGCAATTGTTTGTTCAAAACCAAGCGCAGATATTGGTTGCCACTTCGGTAATAGAGGTGGGCGTGAACGTGCCCAACGCCAGCGTGATGCTCATCGAAAGCAGCGAGCGCTTTGGTTTGTCGGCGATGCACCAGTTGCGCGGGCGCGTGGGGCGCGGTGCCGACCAGTCGTATTGCGTGTTGCTGAGCGGCGTGCAATTGAGTGCCACCACCCGCCAACGCTTGCAAATAATGTGCAGCACCAACAATGGTTTTGAAATTGCCGATGCCGATTTGCGCCTGCGCGGCTACGGCGACCTCGACGGCACCAAGCAAAGCGGCATATCATTAAACCTCAAAATTGCTCATCTGGGCGAGGATGCACATTTGCTTGAAGCCAGCCGCAATGTGGCAGAGCAGATATTGGAAGAAGACCGTTTTTTGGCGAATGAAAAAAATAAAATTCTGTTGCAACAATTGGGAACCATCGAAAAACGGCGCGTGGATTATTCTGTAATCAGTTGAAATCAATGATTGACGAAAATAAGATATTGACCGAAAGTGAGGCATTAGACCTGTATTTGAATGCACCATTGCAAGAGTTGACGGCGGCAGCGCATCGCTTGCGCATGCAAAAAATTCCACGCCAAGAGGTCAGTTGGCAAATCGACCGCAATGTAAATATCTGCAATGTGTGCATCTCGGGATGCAAATTTTGCACTTTTCATTGTGGGCTGCAAAGCCCGCTGGCATTCACAACCAGCATAGACGAGTACAAGCAAAAAATAGAAGAACTTTTTGCACAGGGAGGCAATCAACTGCTGCTGCAAGGAGGGCTGCATCCTCACTACGGCATTGAGTTTTACGAAGACTTGTTGCGCACGCTCAAACACAATTATCCCACGCTCAAGTTGCACGCTTTGGGTCCGCCGGAGATTGCCCACATTGCTACGCTTAGCCATTTGACCCACCGCAAAGTGCTGCAACGCTTGATGGCAGCGGGTTTGGACAGCCTGCCCGGAGCAGGTGCCGAGATATTGGTGGAGCGAGTGCGGCAACAATTGTCGCCGCGCAAACCCAGCGTGCAAGCGTGGTGCGATGTGATGCACGAGGCGCACCTGCTGCATCTTACCACCAGCGCCACTATGATGTTTGGGCACATTGAAACCCCACGCGAGCGCATACAACATCTGCTACTCATTCGCGAGTTGCAAAATGCGAAACCTAACAACAGCAATGGTTTCACGGCATTTATTCCGTGGACAGCACAATTGGAACATACCCGACATTTGCCCATTTTCAAAAACGTGCAAGCCGTGAGCGATGCAGAGTACATTCGCACCATTGCTATATCCCGCTTGGTTTTGCACAACATCAGCCATATCCAAGCATCGTGGCTCACGGTGGGCACAGCCGTTGCCCAGCAATGCTTGCACGCGGGTGCCGACGATTTAGGTTCCATTATGATAGAAGAAAATGTGCTATCTTCGGCAGGTAGCCATCGCCAATTGGATGCTGCTGCAATGCAGGCTGTGATTAGCAATGCCGGATTCACACCTTGGCAACGCAACCAAAAATATGAAGCCGAAGGCAGGTAACATAAAAAGTTTAATGTTCAAAATCATTTTTTTTTAATTTACGAAAAGTTTGCAAAATTGAAAAGTTTTCGTAATTTTGAAATTACCTGAACACTGACCGTGCCACTCTTATTTTTCTTTTGCCTGACAAACATAGCGCAAAAACATCAAAAAAAACCGCCACCGAATTTGTTTCGGTGGCGGTTTTCGCGTGTCATAAAAATCTGCCTTAATCTTGTTGTGCCACTGCCTTTGCACCCTTTTTGGGATGTGGCGGTTGCACTTCGTCGGTAGAGCCTACTATTAGGTTTTCAAATTCGTGCAAGCCTGTGCCTGCAGGGATGAGATGTCCGCAAATCACGTTCTCTTTCAAGCCCTCCAAGTAATCTACTTTGCCGCTGATGGCGGCTTCGTTGAGCACCTTGGTGGTTTCTTGGAAAGAGGCTGCCGACATAAAACTGCGTATTTGCAATGCGGCACGTGTGATGCCCTGCAAAATTTGGTTAGACGTTGCCGGCATTGCATCGCGGAACTCTACCAACTTTTGGCTTTTGCGTTTGAGCAACAAATTTTCGTCGTGCAACTGGCGTGCCGACACGATTTGTCCCACTTTCATAGTGTTAGACCTGCCGGCGTGGGTAACCACTTTTTTGTCAAAAATCCAGTCGTTTTGCTCAAAAAATTCCCATTTGTCGGCAATTTCGCCTTCGAGGAATTTGGTGTCGCCCGGGTCGGAAATTTCTACCTTGCGCATCATTTGCCGCACAATCACCTCAAAGTGTTTGTCGTTAATTTTTACACCCTGCAAGCGATACACCTCCTGCACTTCGTTCACAATATATTCCTGCACTTTGGTGGGTCCCAATATATTCAAAATATCGTTGGGGGTGATGGCACCGTCCGAAAGCGGCGTACCTGCACGCACAAAGTCGTTTTCTTGCACCAGAATTTGCTTGGTGAGCGGCACCAAATAGGTGCGCTGCGTGCCGGTTTTGGAGGTAACCACAATTTCGCGATTACCGCGTTTGATTTTGCCCATTGCTACCTCGCCGTCCAACTCCGATACCACAGCGGGATTGCTGGGATTGCGTGCCTCAAAGAGTTCGGTAACACGAGGCAAACCGCCTGTAATATCGCCGGCTTTGCCCACTGCGCGTGGAATTTTTGCCAACACATCACCCACTGCCACTTTTTTGCCTTTTTCGGCAATCACGTGAGCATTGGTGGGCAAACTGTACTGCCGCATTTCCTCGCCTTTTTCGTTCACAATTTTGACAATAGGATTCTTACTCTTGTCGCGGGTTTCGATAATCACTTTTTCGCTAAATCCTGTATGCTCGTCCACTTCGTCGTGGTAGGTAACGCCCTCTATCATATCTTCAAAAGCCACTTTGCCTGTTTGCTCCGAAATAATAACGGCATTGTAGGGGTCCCAGTCGCAAATGAGGTCGCCTTTTTTGATTTCTGTGTGATTTTTTACATACAGCGTGGCACCGTAGGGAATACCGTGCGTGTAGAGTGTTGCCCCTGTGTTTTTGTCGATAATAAACATTTCGGCCAAACGTCCAATCACCACATCCACTTTGCCGTCGTTGGTGTCTTTGGCAATGGTGCGCAGGTCGTCAATTTTGAGAATACCATCGTAACTTGCCACCACTTTTGAACTGCTCATTACGTTGCCTGCCGTACCGCCCACGTGGAAAGTACGCAAGGTCAACTGCGTGCCCGGTTCGCCAATAGACTGCGCCGCAATTACGCCCACTGCCTCGCCTTTTTGCACCATTCGGCCTGTTGCCAAGTTGCGCCCATAGCATTTGGTGCACACGCCTTTGTGCAATTCGCAAGTCAAAGCCGAGCGAATTTCTACCTGCTCAATGGGCGAGTCTTCGATGATTTTGGCAATGTCTTCGGTAATTTCATCGCCTGCTTTTACAATCAATTTGTTGCTAATAGGATGATAAATATCGCTCACCGAAGTGCGTCCCAAAATGCGGTCGTACAACGAAACAATTACCTCCTCGTTGTTCTTAATAGCAGTGGTGGTGAGGCCTCGCAGCGTGCCGCAATCCTCTTGATTGATAATCACATCGTGCGAAACGTCCACCAAACGGCGCGTGAGGTAACCGGCATCTGCTGTTTTGAGAGCGGTATCTGCCAAGCCTTTGCGGGCGCCGTGTGTAGAAATAAAGTACTCCAACACCGACAGCCCTTCTTTGAAGTTAGCCAAGATGGGGTTTTCAATAATCTGTGCACTCTCAGCCGTTGATTTTTGGGGCTTTGCCATCAATCCGCGCATACCCGACAACTGACGAATTTGCTCTTTGGAACCACGCGCACCGGAATCCAACATCATATACACCGAGTTGAAACCTTGGTTGTCGGCAGCAATTTGCTTCATCAAAATTTGCGTCAGTTTGGCGTTGGTGTGTGTCCACACGTCAATTACCTGATTGTAGCGCTCGTTGTTGGTAATGAGACCCATACTATGGTTGCCCTCCACCTCAGAAATTTGCTTGTAGCCGTCTTCGATGAGTGTTTGTTTTTCGGCAGGAATAATCACATCATCCAAGTTGAACGACAGCCCGCCTTTGAACGCCATTTCGTAGCCCAAATGCTTGATGTCGTCGAGGAATTTGGCAGTGGTGGCAACGCTGGTTTTTTTGATAACCCATCCTATAATATCGCGCAACGATTTTTTGGTCAATAATTCGTTCACATAACCTACTTCTTTGGGCACATATTGGTTAAAGATGATGCGTCCCACCGTGGTTTCAATCATAGTGGGCTTGTAGGTATCGGTGCCTGCTTGCCAAACGAGGTATCTGATTTTTACCGAAGCGTGCAAATCAACGGCTTTTTCGTTGTAAGCCAACAGCACTTCTTCGGGTCCGTAAAAGGTAAGCCCTTCGCCCTTTGCGCCTTTGCGCTCTTTGGTAATGTAGTACAATCCCAGCACCATATCCTGCGAGGGCACGGTAATGGGCGCGCCGTTGGCAGGGTTGAGAATGTTGTGCGAACCCAACATCAACAATTGTGCTTCCAGCACAGCGGCATTGCCCAGCGGAAGGTGCACTGCCATTTGGTCGCCGTCAAAGTCGGCATTGAAAGCAGTACAAGCCAAAGGGTGCAACTGAATAGCCTTGCCCTCAATCAGGCGAGGCTGAAAAGCCTGAATACCCAAGCGGTGCAAGGTGGGCGCACGATTGAGCAACACCGGATGTCCCTTCATCACATTCTCCAAAATATCAAAAATAACAGGGTCTTTGCGGTCAATGATTTTTTTTGCCGACTTCACCGTTTTTACAATGCCTCTCTCTATCAATTTTCTAATCACAAACGGCTTGTACAATTCGGCAGCCATATCTTTGGGCAATCCGCATTCGTGCATTTGAAGGTCGGGTCCCACCACAATAACCGAGCGAGCCGAGTAGTCCACACGTTTACCCAACAGGTTTTGGCGAAAGCGTCCTTGTTTGCCTTTGAGGCTGTCGCTCAACGATTTGTAGGCACGATTGGCTTCGGTTTTCACCGCATTAGATTTGCGAGAATTGTCAAACAAAGAGTCCACAGCCTCCTGCAACATACGTTTTTCGTTGCGCAAAATTACTTCGGGGGCTTTAATTTCTATCAACCTTTTCAAGCGGTTGTTGCGAATAATCACACGACGATAAAGGTCGTTCAAATCGGAGGTGGCAAAACGTCCGCCATCCAATGGTACCAACGGACGCAGGTCGGGTGGAATAACCGGCAACACCTTCATTATCATCCACTCGGGGCGGTTTTTGGTGCCCGATGCGCGAAATTCTTCCACTACTTTCAAGCGTTTGAGGGCATCTGCTTTGCGCAATTGAGAGGTTTCTTTGTTGGCACTATCGCGCAATTGAAACGACAAATCGTCTAACTTAATGCGCTGCAACAAAGTGTAAAGTGCCTCTGCGCCCATTCCTGCAACAAATTTGTTGGGGTCGTCGTTGCTCAGCAATTGGTTGTCTTTGGGCAATTTGTCCAACATATCAAGGTATTCTTCCTCGGTGAGCAGGTCGTTCACGTGCACGCCCTGCTGCTCCATAACGCCCGGCTGCACTACAATGTAGCGCTCGTAATAAATAACGGCATCAGTTTTTTTGGTGGGCAATCCCAGCAAATAACCAATTTTGTTGGGCAACGAGCGGAAGTACCATATATGTGCAATGGGCACCACAAGATTGATGTGTCCCATACGCTCGCGGCGCACTTTTTTTTCAGTAACTTCCACACCGCAACGGTCGCACACCACGCCTTTGTAGCGAATGCGCTTGTATTTGCCGCAGTAGCACTCAAAGTCTTTGGTGGGACCAAAGATGCGCTCGCAAAACAAACCATCGCGCTCCGGTTTGTAGGTGCGGTAGTTGATGGTTTCGGGCTTCAACACTTCGCCGCACGACAGTTCCAAAATGTGCTCCGGCGATGCCAGACTAATCGAAATTCGGTCAAAGGACGACTTTGCCTTTGGTTCTTTTTTTGTCATATCTAAAAAAATATATTGATTTACAAATTGATAAGTTTTTCTATCGTTTCAATAAACACTTCCGCAGGTTTTTCTATTTAATGTTATACTATTTCTATTGCACCTATGATTGGTCTGTTATGGGATTAAGCCCATTCTATTTCTATCATACTTACTTCTTTTTTTGATGAATAGTATGTTTAAATTTCATTAATGCAAAATTTATTTCAATGCTTGTTTCGGTATCTGTAGTTTGCATATCTTCGCCTAAAATGTCGGCTATAATGTTGCCACTTCTTTGCATTAGCGGCTTGCGCGCATCATCGTTTTTTGCCTCCGTCAATTCGGCTACCGTGCGCGAAAGTTCACGTATTTTAGCAAAAGTCTCTACAATAGCAAGAGTGGTCTGCGTGGCTTGTGCGCTTTTGAGTATTGTAGCAAGCATATACAATCCTTTCTCTGTAAAGGCTTTAGGAAGATATTTTGTATGTTGTCCCCTACTTTGATTCTTTAAGGTCAAAAATTTTGACCTTAAAGAATTCTGTTCTTCTTTTGACACCTCAATAATATATCCTTGCGGAAATTTTTCGGGGTTATTACTCACCGCCTGATTAACGTGTTTGGTTTCCACGCCATACAACTCCGCCACGTCGCTATCCAATATAACGTGCTGGTCACGCAAAGAAATTACCTTGCTCTCCACACCATCTAATTTTGCTATTGCATTCGTCATAACAATTTTTCTATTCATAGAACATTCAAAATTTTTGACTTCATTCCACATCCAACAACAAACCACACCAAAACCACCTACCCAATCTCAACGCAGGGCAAGACGGCAAAGGTACTGTATTTTTATATGTTTTCTATATTTTGAATGATTTTTTTCTTTCGTATGTGTTAATTTAGTATAAATTTTTGATGAAAATTATACTAAATTATTGATAATCAACACTTTAAATTATTTTACCATTTTGCTTACTTCTTCGGCAACTTGTTTGAGCAGAGCGGTTACGCTGTCGTCCAACACGCCTTTTTTGAGCGGCTCCAAAATGTCTTGCTTGTGGCGAGTTTCCAAAATTTCGAGAAATGTTTTTTCAAACTCGTGCACTTGATTGGCTTTGATGTTGCGCAGCAAACCTTGTGTACCGCAATAGAGTATAGCCACTTGTTTTTCGACCGGTATGGGGCTGTACTGCGGTTGAATGAGCAACTGCGTATTTTTTTGCCCTTTGTCGATAGTAAAAGCCGTTACAGGGTCGAGGTCGCCGCCAAATTTGGTAAATGCCTCCAACTCGCGGTACTGTGCTTGGTCAATTTTGAGCGTGCCTGCCACCTTTTTCATCGTCTTAATTTGCGCATTGCCGCCCACGCGCGACACCGATATACCCACGTTGATAGCGGGGCGCACACCTTGATTGAACAAATCGTTTTCTAAGAAAATTTGTCCATCGGTAATAGAAATCACGTTGGTGGGGATGTATGCTGCAATGTCGCCTGCCTGCGTTTCAATAATGGGCAAGGCTGTGAGCGAACCGCCGCCTTTTACTTTGCCTTTTAAACTTTGGGGCAGGTCGTTCATTTTTTCGGCAACTTCTTGCCGTTGAATAATTTTGGCAGAGCGTTCCAGCAAGCGGGAGTGCAAGTAAAACACATCGCCCGGGTAGGCTTCGCGCCCCGAGGGACGGCGCAAAATCAACGACACCTCGCGGTAGGCAACGGCTTGCTTGGATAGGTCATCATAAATCACCAATGCGTGGCGGCCTGTGTCGCGAAAATACTCGCCAATGGCAGCCCCCGCAAACGGTGCAAAATACTGCATTGCCGCAGGGTCAGAGGCGGTGGCCGATACCACAACGGTGTAGTCCATTGCGCCTTTTTCTTTGAGCGTGTTCACAATGGCTGCCACCGTAGAGCCTTTTTGTCCAATAGCAACATAGATGCAATAAATGGGGTCGCCATTCAAATAGCCCTCGCGCTGATTGATAATGGCATCAATGGCTACAGCGGTTTTTCCGGTTTGGCGGTCGCCAATAATCAACTCGCGCTGCCCGCGCCCAATGGGTATCATTGCATCCACTGCTTTGAGGCCGGTTTGCAAGGGTTGATTCACAGGCTGGCGAAAAATTACGCCCGGTGCTTTGCGCTCCAAAGGCATCAAAAAACGCTCGCCGGCAATGGCGCCGTTGCCATCGATGGGTTCGCCCAAGGGGTCTATAACGCGCCCCAGCATTGCCTCGCCCACGTTGATAGAGGCGATTTTGCCGGTGCGTTTTACCGAATGCCCTTCTTTGATGCGGTCGGTGGCGCCCAGCAACACTGCGCCCACATTGTCGGCTTCGAGGTTCATTACCACGCCCATTGTGCCGTCTTCAAATTCGAGCAATTCATTGGCTTCGGCATTGCTCAAACCATAGATGCGTGCCACGCCATCGCTCACTTGCAGCACGGTGCCCACTTCCTCAAATGCCAATTTGGTATCAATGCCATCCAACTGCATTTTGAGGATTTTTGAAACCTCACTAACTTTAATATCTGTGCTCATAATTTATCAATTAATAATTCATAATTCACAATTCATAATTTATATCCACATTTCATTATTTTGCCATCTCTTTTTTCACCCTTTTGAGTTGCCCTGCCACGGTGGCATCCAAGCGCAGGTCGCCTATTTGGAGCAATATGCCGCCGCCGAGGTTGGGGTCGGTGTGGGTGGATAGTTCCACGGTGCCGCGTGTGCGTTTTTCTATATCGGCACGCACCCGCTCCAACACTGTAGCCGACAAAGGCTCGGCAGAAGTGAGCGCTACCTTGCTGATGTGGTGCTTTTGCTGATACAAATCGCTATAGCACACTGCCACTTTTTGCGCCAAATTCTCCCGCTGATTTTGCAGCAGCAAGTCGGCAAATTTTTTTACACTATTTTCGAGTGCGCCGCCGCCCATTGCCGTGCACAGCAGCAAATACTTGTCGCCGCTTGCCACCATAGGACTTTGCAGCGTATTTTGCAAATGCGGCTCTGCAATAGTATTCTGCAACAAAGCATCCATTCGGCGATACAGCACCTCCTCCTCGCCCAGCGTGGAAGCAAAGTCCAGCAAGGCTTTGGCATAGCGCTTTGAAATTAAACCCTCATTCATAATTCATAATCGATAATTGATAATTCATAATTCATAATTGATATAGACTAATAGAATATAGACAATTATTCATTATCATTGTTCATTGTTCATTGTCCATTATCCATTGTTTTTGGGTGTTTCCACCGTTTGTGCGTCCACATCCACAACTGCGGGCAACGCAAAATATCTTCTTCTAATAGTGCAAAAAACTTTTTTGTAACTTCCATGGGCGGCTCCTGTGCAGCGTTTTCGGTTATAGTAACTATTTCGTATTGATAATGAAATCGTTTTAGTTCTTTAATTCGCAAATAATGTACCACGCTTTCTGTAATTTGTGCCATGCGCTCAGGCGTTGAAAACACAGGCGTATCCTGCCCCATAAATGTGAGCCAATGGTCGCACGAACCTACACCGGGCGATTGGTCGGAAACCATTAGCGTATAGGTAAGAACTCCCTTGTTGCGATGCTCCAAAAGTGTGCGAAACACTTTATTGAGCGGGGATAATTTTGCCCCAAACCGCGCGCGTCCCTCGCTGGTAATCCGCTCTATGGCGCCCTTGGCGGGCTGATAGGCGGCCACCGTTTGATGCTTTCCAAAAAGTTGCGTTATGCCAATGTACTCCCAACACGAGTAGTGCCCTGCCAGCATCAACATATTGCGGTTGGCGTAGCGTGTGCTTATATCAACGGCATTGACCCACTGCACTGTGCGCATCACCCGCCGCTGCGAAGCAAAACGTATGCGCATCATATTGAGCATCAAGTCGGCAAAGTTGCGATAACATAGGCGGGCAATGCGTTTGAGTTCCCGTTCTGTTTTGTGCGGAAAGCATTTGCGCAAATTGCTCATCACCACCGCTCGGCGATAACCCACCACTCTATATGCCAAAAAACTCAAGCCATTTGAAAGTCCACACAGCATCCGGCGCGGCAGTATTCCAATGGGATATAATATACATTTGAGCAAAAAATAAAACATAGCCTTATTGGTTGTGTACAATTTGTGTACAAAAGTAGTAAATTCAATGAATACCCACTACGTTTTTTTGCAAATAAACACAATTTATTGAATTACAACATATTACAAATCAATTAATTGCACTGCCACAATATCTCCATTGCCCTCGTTGATGCGCAGGGCATATTTTTTGGCAACTTTCACAGTGGGGTCGGTGTTGAACACCGAGTTGAGACCTTGCTCCTCTTGCGAGGGGTCGCCAAGGTAGTCGTCCCAGGGCTGCCAATACTTGTGGGCGGCGCGGCCAAATCCTGCCCACGACCAAAAATTGCAGCCCGCCACTATGCCGTTGTAGCGCGACGAAACCAACACGTGCTCAAAAATGTTGGCATAAAACTTATCGCGTGCCGTGGTGGAATCTTCCAACACGTACAAATGATGATTGCGAGGGTAGCCAAACTCCTCTATAACCAAAGGCTTTTGCAGTTTTGCGGCAATTTCGCTGTGTGCGTTGATGTAAAAATCCGTTAGTTTTATAGCAGTATCAACGCCTTTGACAAGGTGGGCACTGTCCACCCATCCCCAATTTTTGGGCCAAATGTGAATCGTGAGATAATTGACATTGGTATCGGCGTGAATTTTTTTGTAGAGTTGCATATCGCCCTCGCTGCCCATTGTGCCTTCGTTGCCGATTGAAATGAGATGGTTGGCATCAAGCGAGCGAATGAGTGCTGTTGCCTCCCGCAGCCACTTCACAAACGCAGGCTTGCCCTCGTTGCTAAACACGCGCGGCTCATTGCCCACCTGCCACGACATAATGGTGGGGTCGTCCACATATCGTTGTTGCGTGTAGCGGTTGGTGCGAGTGATTACATTTTGCAGATGATTGAAAAACAAAGTTTTGCAACTATCACAAGCAGCATATTGAGACACGTGTTTGAGAAATTTTTGCCAATCGCGAACGCCCTCAGGGGGCACCTCGCCGTAGCCCGCCCAACTGAGATACTGCCCATAGCCGCCGCTCCACTCCCAACTATTGTTGATGTACAACACGGCGTACATTTTGCGTTTTGCCATTTCGGATAGCAAATAATCTAAGCCGTCAAAAATGGTGTCGTTGTACACGCCTGGCTCCAATTGCAAGGTGGGCATTACCTTTACGGCTTGTCCGCTATAACCATCGGCACCCACCAATATCCGCAAATTGTTGATGCCATTGGCTTGCAAAAAATCCAATTCTTGGAGCAAACGCTCACGATTGCCGCCCTGCCCCGTAGAGCCAAGGATGGCGCCATACCAAAAGTTGGTGCCCACAAAATAATAGGGCTTGTTGTTCACTTCAAAACGCCCTTTGTTTTGTGTAACAAAGCCCGCCTGCGGGTCGTCGGCACAAGCCCCGCACAACAACAACACCGACAAAATAAATAATAATTTTTTCATACAATAATGATTTTTATAAAGTTGCCGTATGGAACATTCATAAGATTTGCATATCTTTTGGCGATATGGGAATTATGAAGGTTTCATAACTATTTGATTTGCAATAAATTAAAAAACAATAAGTATCTTACCATCCAAAACAGCGGCAAATGTAATATGTTTTTTTGATAATTCATAATCTACTAACACAAAAAGCCCCGTCTTTTGAACGAGGGCTGTTGGCTTTGCCTAAACGCTACGTGCTACAATCTAAGGCAAACAAGGGGATTATACTAAACTAACCTGCCCTTCACGCATTTGTTTCCAAAATGTGCGTTCTTCTTGCAGAGACATTCCTTCTGTGGCTTTTGCCATTTTCTCTTTTACGGCGCGAAAAAAATCAACCGTGTGAAATCCTTCAATTGCTGTTGTTTTCATATTTTTATAGTTTTAAAAATTCTAATGGCGAGCGTATATCTATTAACGGGTATCCAAAGCGTAAATTGATGGCATTGAATAGTTTAATTTTATCAAAATTGACAATGTGTTTGAAATTCCAACTAATCAAACAATCTATCTTATTGGCAGATGATAGTGCAATATGATAGGCATCATTTCTGCTCGCTTGCCCAAGTGCCCCTTCGAAAATATATTGCAATGCTAATGCTTTTGTTTCTTCGGTAATTTCAATGAAGTGAAAACAATCCGCAGGGATTAGATTTTTTATATCTTTCACTCGTTGCGGGGCATTCAGTAATTCGGTTTCATTGATTTCAGAAAAATAAACATCAAATTCTTTGTTTGCAATACGTTCAAAAAGTTGCTGTGATGCCGTTTCAAACTCAACATCAAAATAGCCACCAATGACTGAGGTATCTATATAAATTCTTTGCTTCATAGCCTTTGTTTTGACATACCTGCAAAGTTACCACTTTTTTTCACTTTACAAAAACTTTTTCAGCAACCAACGAACAGCGAGCAGCGACCAATGAGCCACTGCTGCTCATTGGTCGCTGTTTGCTGATAAACTGGTCGCTGTTACGAGTTTGTTTTAGGCGTCTTTAATTTTCTTCCATCCCAAGAATGTCAGAATGTAAGCAATGATGCTCAAAATGCCTTGCAACACATCGCCTACTACGGGGATGAAATCAAGCACTTCGCCCACAATCAACAGGATGAGCGCAATGAACAACTGTGAAGCGCCTTTGCGTGCCAACTCCGGAAAGGTGGCTGACGATTTCAACGCCGAATATCCCAGCAACATATAAATCAATGCAATGATGCCAAGAATTGCGCTCACCCAACCCATCAGCGGAATAAAATCTACGGCAACGCCTATCAACAAAAGGATGTACGCTATGCGCACCTTCCCTATTGACTTTTTGTCGGTGCCTTCCAAGATGTTCTTGAAGCCGGTCAATCCTAAATAAATGAGGATGCAACCCAAGATAACGCCTGCCTGAAAGATGTTGCAGAGCACACTCAAAAAAGTGCCTGCGCCACCCGAAGCGTTTTTAACTCCGCCCAAAGCAGCAAGCCCATCGCCTGCAGAAACGAGCGAATTGATGGGGTCAAAAATCCCCAATAATAAACCGGCACCTGCATACAGCAGTATTCCGTTGAAGACTTTTTTGGTTACTTCTAACCATTGTGAATTTTGTGTCATAACTTTTATAAATTTAAGTTGTTTTGCCCTCCTTGTTGACCCTCTGCAAAGGTGGAAGGCTAAACGACCCTTGCAAATTGTGGAACTCTATTTGTTTATTTTGCGCCGCGTTCAGACCATTGCGCATTATCCCCGTTGTGCCGATGGGACAGCCATATAATTCATAATGTATAATTCATAATTGACAATGGATAATGAAACCACAATGTATAAAACTTACCTTTACCCGCCCATTATTCATTGTTCATTTCGGGCATTCCGCACACTTTGCCATTACCGCGCAACCCGCGAGGCTTGAATGTGCATAACCCTCAGTGAAACTGGGGGCGAACAACGAGGTCGTCTCCATCGCCCGAATGAGGTAACCTCACTAAATACCTTATGAGTTTCTGTCTTGCATAATAATAAAAATTAATAATGAATAATTAAAAATAAAAATCCGTTTCGCACGTAGTGCAAAACGGACGTTTATATACGGAATATAAGGGTTGCTTAGTTGAGTGTTGAGTGTTGAGTGTTGAGTACAAAGATAGTGATAAATTCCTTACTGTATAAGGATTTCCGCTATTTTTTATGAACAAGTTATTAACCACTTTTAAGAGTTTCAGGTTTCAAAAGTTTCAATACAAGTAGCATTGGTAGTTGTTTCGGCTGCAAAGATAAAAATGTTTTTCAAATTGTAACATTGTTCTTGTTATGCGTAAGCATAGACATTTGCTTCTTTGTGAGGCGCATAAACGCTTACAGGAAAAGAATAGTGAGTGTGTTCCCATTCTTGCACCAACTTGGCTAAACGGCAATATTCTGCTTTATCTACGTCGCCAAGCAATTCTATATTGCCCAACAATGTGCCGTGTTCAATAATGGTTTCCATTGTTGCCATCGCAGTATTGTATTCGTTTTCTGTAATTATTTTCTTCATAAATGCGTAATTAAATCGTAGAACAATCTATTTTATCATATTGTGCGTGTGTGCCAATAAACCGAATATGCAAAGCACCTGCAAAAAACACTGCTGCTGCTACTAATCTGTAATTATTACCCGCTATATTAAACACATATCTGTTATTGCCAACATAATCTGCCTGCGGAAACGTTTGTTTCAAATCGTTGTGATGTTTCCATTTCTCCGTCTTTACTATTTCTACCCACCGATTAATAGCCCCTGCTGCATTGGGATTATTTTTTGCAAAATCAAATAATAATTTAGCATTGATGATGTCCATTTTATGTAAAAGAAATAGTTTTGTATATCAGTTAGCAACTAAAATCACGCGACAAAAGTACAAAAAATACTTATTACAACAAAAAATGCTGCAAATTTTTTATTTGCAGCGATTCTTTGGCATTTCATTGTTCATTGCTTAGTATTCGTCCCAACTCTTGATTTTTATCTCGTCCATTTTGATGGTGCAAAATGCTTGAATGAATGCGCTGGCAAGCCGTGCGTTGGTAATGAGCGGAATGTTGAAGTCAATGGCAGAGCGGCGGATGATGTAGTTGTTGTCTAACTCTCCGGTGCTGAGGTCTTTGGGAATGTTCACTACAAAGTCAAATTTTCGCTCCTTAATATAGTCCTGCGCATTAGGGTGCTCGCCCGAATCGGGCCAAGCCACCACCTGCGATGGTATGCCGTTCAATGCCAAAAAGTCGGCAGAGCCTTTGGTAGCAAAAATGTTATAGCCGTTGTCGTGCAAGGCTTGCGCGGCGCTTAGCATATCGGTTTTGGAGCGCGAGTCGCCGGTGGAAAGCAGGATGTTTTTTTTGGGAACGGTGTAGCCTACCGACAACATCGACTTCAAAATGGCTTCCGAAAAATCTTCGCCAATGCAGCCCACTTCGCCGGTGGACGCCATCTCTACACCCAGCACAGGGTCGGCTTTTTGCAAACGTGAAAATGAAAATTGCGGTGCTTTGATGCCCACATAATCGAGGTCAAACGCCGACTTGTGGGGCGGCTCGGCAGGCAAACCCAGCATAGCGCGCGTGGCAAGGTCAATAAAATTCACCTTGAGAATTTTGCTCACAAACGGAAAACTGCGCGATGCCCGCAGGTTGCACTCTATCACTTTGATGTCGTTGTTTTTTGCCATCACTTGCATATTGAACGGACCTGTGATGTGCAATGCCTGTGCCGTTTGCCGCGCAATTTTTTTGATGCGGCGCATGGTTTCCACATACATTTTTTGCGGTGGAAAAACCATTGTGGCATCGCCCGAATGCACGCCCGCAAACTCTACGTGCTCCGAAATGGCATAGAGCAACACCTCGCCATTTTTGGCAACGGCATCAATTTCAATTTCTTTGGCGTGCTCAATAAATTCGGTAACCACCACAGGATGCTGTTTTGAAACGCTGGTTGCCAGCGTGAGAAAACCCTCCAATTCGTTGCGGTTGCTCACCACATTCATAGCCGCGCCCGACAGCACGTAGGACGGACGAATGAGCAGCGGAAAGCCCACCTCGTCGGCAAAGCGGTAAATGTCGTCAATGGTGGTGAGTTCCTTCCATCGCGGCTGGTCGATGCCCAATTCGTCGCACATTTGCGAAAATTTGTGGCGGTCTTCGGCGCGGTCAATGTCCTCTGCCGAGGTGCCGAGAATAGGCACTTTGTGGTTGCGCAAACGCATCGCCAAATTGTTAGGAATTTGCCCGCCCACCGACACCACCACGCCGCGCGGTTGCTCCAAATCGGTAATGTCCAAAACCCGCTCCAACGACAGTTCGTCAAAGTACAAACGGTCGCACATATCATAATCAGTAGAAACCGTTTCGGGATTGTAGTTAATCATAATCGCCCGCAAACCGTTGGCACGTATGGTGTTGGCAGCATTCACACTGCACCAATCAAACTCCACCGAACTGCCAATGCGGTACGCACCCGAACCCAAAACAACTACCCCACCCCCTAAATCCCCCAAAGGGGGACTTTCCAACCCACACTGCCCACCGACGGCTTGTGCGGGGGGGGCTGAGGGGAGGTTTACGTCGTGCGCCGCTCCATTGTACGTCAAATACAAATAATTGGTCATAGCAGGATATTCTGCCGCCAGCGTGTCTATTTGTTTCACAAAAGGCGTGATGCCGCGCTGCTTGCGATACGTCCGCACGCGGTCGATGCCTGTTTCCATATTGCTTTTGTGTTTATACACAATTCGCGCAAGTTGAAAATCGGAGAAGCCTTTTTGCTTTACTTCCAACAATAATTCATCGGGCACTTCCTCAATGCTATTGTACTTTTCCAGCGTTTTTTCCAATTGAATAATGCCGTTCAGTTTTTCCAAAAACCAACCATCTATTTTGGTCAATTCGTGAATTTTTGCAACAGAATAACCGCCCTTTAATGCATTGGCAATAGCAAAAATGCGGTTGTCGGTGGGGCGTGAAAGTGCTTCTTCAAGTTCCATTTTCCATTTTTCACTTTCCACGCCTTGCGTTTTGGTAGTTGGTACTTGGTACTTGGTACTTGATAAGTGGTTGGCAGTGAATCCGTGCATCCCCTGCCCTATCATCCGCAAGCCTTTCTGTATCACCTCTTCAAAGGTGCGACCAATTGCCATCACTTCGCCCACGGACTTCATACTGGAGCCTAATTCGCGCGACACGCCTTTGAATTTGCCCAAATCCCAACGCGGAATTTTGCACACAATATAATCCAACGCAGGCTCAAAACAAGCGGTGGTGCTTTTGGTAACGGAGTTTTTGAGTTCGTGCAAACCATAGCCCAAGCCGAGTTTGGCGGCAACGAATGCCAGCGGATAACCCGTCGCCTTGCTTGCCAATGCCGACGAACGAGAGAGCCGCGCATTGACCTCAATCACGCGGTAGTCCTCGCTTTGCGGGTCAAGGGCATACTGCACATTGCACTCGCCCACGATGCCGATGTGGCGAATAATTTTGATGGCGAGTTGCCGCAACTTGTGATATTCTGCATTGGTGAGGGTTTGCGAAGGCGCCACCACAATGCTCTCGCCGGTGTGAATACCCAGCGGGTCAAAGTTTTCCATATTGCACACCGTGATGCAATTGTCGTAGCGGTCGCGCACCACTTCGTATTCCACTTCCTTCCAACCTTTGAGCGATTTTTCGACCAAAATTTGCGGCGAGTAGGTAAATGCTTTGCTTGCCAACACGTCCAATTCTGCTTCGTCGCTGCAAAAACCGGAGCCTAATCCGCCCAGCGTGTAGGCAGCGCGCACAATAATAGGGTAGCCAATTTCGGCAGCCACCCGTTGGGCTTCTTTGACCGAAGTTACCGCCTCGCTGCGAATGGTTTTCACGTCAATTTCGTCCAACCGCTCCACAAATTTTTCGCGGTCTTCGGTGTTGATAATGGCTTCCACAGGCGTGCCCATCACTTGCACGTTGTGCTTTTTGAGCACGCCGCTTTCAAAGAGTTGCACGCCGCAGTTGAGTGCGGTTTGTCCGCCAAAGGCAAGCAAAATGCCTTGCGGACGCTCTTTTTCAATGATTTTTTCGACAAAATAAGGTGTTACAGGCAAAAAATACACCTTGTCCGCCACATTTTCGGAGGTCTGAATGGTGGCAATGTTAGGATTGATGAGGATGGTAAACACCCCTTCTTCCTTTAAGGCTTTGAGGGCTTGCGAGCCCGAATAGTCAAACTCGCCCGCCTCGCCGATTTTGAGCGCGCCCGAGCCGAGCAGAATTGCTTTTTTGATAGTAGTTTGCATTGACAATGCTCATTTTATTTGGGCAAAGGTACAATAATTTTTTATTTCCACAATATAGAAGTCAAAAGTATTGCCCCATTTGCCCAATTCCTTGCATACCGGATATTAGACTTCGGCAAAAATACACATTTTTTGCACTTTCTAAAAGTTAATTCATCTTTTTTTGGGGAACATTTGCAATTTGTTGCTAAAATTCGTACCTTTGGGCGTTTCTTATTATTAACTTTGAGTATGGAGTGCAATTTTTATAGTAATTAATTAAAGTATGTAACAATTATTGATAACAATTATGACCTTAATACCAAATATAGTTATACCTGTGGCGTCCCTTGCGGTTGGCTTTTTTATTGCCTTTGGGATATTCCAAAAAGTAACAGCCAATAAGCGTAAAACCCTTTTGGACAAAGCCCTTGCAGAGGCCGAATTGCTCAAAAAAGAACGTATTTTGCAAGCCAAAGAAAAGTTTCAAGAATTAAAAGCCGAACACGAACGCAACGTAACCACACGTAGTCAAAAAGTGGTGCAGGACGAGCAGCGAATCAAGCAGCAAGAGCAACGCCTGCAACAACAACAGCAGCAGTTGCACCAAAAAACCGAAGAAACCGCCCGCAAAGCAGCAGAGGTAACAGCCATTCGTGCCAATTTGGACACGCAGTTGACAGTGGTGCAGCAACGCGAAGAGGAGTTGAGCAAAGCCCGCAATCAACATATCGAAAAGTTGGAAACCATTGCCGGAATGACTGCCGAAGAGGCAAAAAGTGTGCTGGTAGAAAATATGAAAGCCGAGGCGCAAACGCAAGCAATGTCGTACATCAACGAGGTGGTGGACGAGGCAAAAATGACCGCCACCAAAGAGTCGCGGCGCATTGTGATACAAACCTTGCAGCGCGTTGCCTCCGAAGCCTGTGTTGAAAATGCTGTAACCGTTTTTCATATTGAAAATGACGAGATAAAAGGGCGCATCATTGGTCGCGAAGGGCGCAACATTAGAGCGTTGGAAGCGGCTACCGGCGTCGAAATTGTGGTGGACGACACCCCCGAAACTATTAGCATCTCTTGCTTTGACCCTGTGCGCCGCGAAATTGCCCGCTTGGCAATGCACCAACTCATTACCGATGGCCGCATTCATCCTGCCCGCATTGAGGAAGTGGTCGAAAAAGTGCAAAAGCAAGTCGAAGAAGAAACCATAGAAACCGGCAAACGCACCACCATTGACTTGGGCGTGCACGGTTTGCATCCCGAATTGATGCGAATGATTGGCAGTATGCGCTATCGCTCGTCGTACGGACAAAACCTGTTGCAGCACTCGCGCGAGGTGGCCAACCTCTGCTCTATTATGGCTGCCGAATTGGGCTTGAATGCCAAGTTGGCAAAGCGTGCAGGCTTGCTGCACGACATTGGCAAAGTATCCATTGAAGACCCCGAATTGCCCCACGCTTTGTTGGGTATGCAATTGGCCGAAAAATATAAAGAAAAACCCGACATCTGCAATGCCATTGGTGCGCACCACGAAGAGATAGAAATGACTTCGACCCTGTCGCCCATTGTGCAAATATGCGATGCCATTTCGGGCGCGCGCCCGGGTGTGCGCCGCGAAATTGTGGACTCGTACATCAAGCGCATCAAGGGATTGGAAAATCTTGCGCTGTCGTTTCCGGGTGTGATAAAAACCTTTGCCATACAAGCCGGTAGAGAATTGAGAGTGATTGTGAGCAGCGAAAAAATTAGCGATAGCGACACCGAAAAAATCTCT
This sequence comes from Bacteroidia bacterium, assembly GCA_025996715.1. GTDB lineage: Bacteria > Bacteroidota > Bacteroidia > Bacteroidales > UBA932 > BNTQ01. The sequence continues at coordinate 53,332 of BNTQ01000002.1, forward strand.
GCCGAAATTGCCAAAAAAATACAAGACGAAATGACCTACCCCGGACAAGTACGCATCACCGTCATTCGCGAAACACGTGCCGTTAGCGTAGCCAAATAGGCGGCATTAGAGCATAGATTAAAACGTTGTTTTGGTGTATGCTAAAACAAATTTACCGACAGATAATTATTCATTTAAATCTATTCGCTATGAAAACAAAACCTATTTTATTGCTTGCCGTTATGTTGTGCGGAAGTGTTTTGTTGGTCAAAGCACAAGACGATTTGTACTACAACCCAAAACACAAACAACCAACTCAACCACCGCGTGCAGAGCCGCAACGTGTTGAAACACGACGTATTGTAGAACCCGCACCCCGCCAAGGCTGGGGCGATGTAAGTGAAGAAACCTTAGAGCAAGGCAACGCCACTATCTACGAAATATCCGACACCACATCGCCTCGCTACGAGGAATATGAGGAGGTGAACAACGAGGAGTTGAGTTACGAGCAACGCCTCCGCTTTGACGACCCCACCTACATTGTGGTGTATCGCGACCCCTGGGATTGGAACTATGGATGGAATCGTCCGTGGGGTTACTATGGCTACTATGGCAACGGCTACTACAACTCCTATTGGAATTGGGGCTGGGGCTTAGGTTGGGGGCTGGGTTGGGGATTAGGATGGGGCTTGGGATGGACCTATCCCTACCATCACCATCATTGGGGCAGCCATTGGGGTGGCGGCTACTATGGCGGCAATCATTACTATCCGCAACGGCGCAATGTTGTGCGCAGCCCGCGCGGAGCCTCTGTGTCGGGCACCAATAGCCACTCGGGTTATGTGAATAGGGGTAATACTTCACGCCAAACAAATCCTAATAGTGTGCGCAATAGCAGCAGAGAAACGGCTGCCGGTGCGGTTACGCCGCCCATAGGCAACATTCGCGGCACCAGAAATCCAACGTCCTCTACGCAATCGCGCAGCAGTGTTTATGACCGCTCCACTGCATCGGCACCGGCAACGGCATCCACAAGTTCAACGCCGGCAAAATCTACAACGGCTACAACCTCACGCAGTAATAGCAGCAGTGCAGCACCTGCCACTTCGTCAAGCAGTAGCAGTTCAAGTTCTTCTCGTTCGAGCGGCAGTAGCGGCGGTAGTAGCAGTTCCGGTTATTCTCGTTCGAGCGGCGGCGGCAGTTCGTCATCATCGTCCGGCAGCAGCAGAGGAAGTAGCAGCGGCGGGTATAGTTCAGGCGGCGGCAACAGACCATCTTCGGGTAGATAATGGTTGCACCAAAAAATTATTAACATTAAATTATCAGTTATGAAAAAAATATACTTTTCTTGTATTGCCTTGTTATTGGCAAACGTAGTAACGGCGCAGGGTACCGTGGAAGCATTGCGGTATTCGCAGGTATATCATTCGGGCACGGCGCGGTTTAGTGCTATGGGCGGAGCCTTTGCCGCATTGGGCGGCGACGCCACCACGCTCACCTACAACCCAGCCGGGTTGGGGGTATATCGCAGCGGCGAATTTACTTTTACGCCCCACTTGTTGCGCACCCACAACAAAGCCTCCTATATGGGCAATTCGTTGACGGACGACAAGTATAAATTTGGTTTGTCCAACCTTGCCGGCATCAGTACTTTTCAAATAGGGGACAATAATGATGTGTTGAGATTTCTCAACTTTGGCATATCCTACAACAAAACCAACCATTTTTCGGAATCTTCGCTGCTGCAAGGAGGGCTTTCGGATGTGGGCATTGTAGAGTATTTTAAAACAAATGCCGATGGCATCGACCCTCGCAATCTTAAAGACGGCAATGCAGAGGCGTGGTTGGCTTATCAAACTTATGGCATAGACTATGATACTGCTACCGGTGATTATTTTGTGCCGCTTAACAACGGCGACCAAACCTACGACGAGCAACGCTCGTTCACCAAAGGAATGATGGGCGAATGGGCTTTTAGTATAGGCTGTAATTTTTCTGATATTCTTTATTTGGGCGTAACAATGGGAGTGATGAGCATCAATTATGAACAGCAGACCACCTTGTCGGAACACGCTTCTATCAACAATACAAGCGATTTTGAAAAATTAGAATATACCCGCAAGTACAGCCAGAGTGGTAGCGGCTATAATTTTAAATTTGGCGTGTTGTGCACTCCTTTAATCAATGCCGATTTTGGCAACGGTTTGCGTATTGGTGCAGCCATTCACACTCCTACTTTTTTGGCTATGCGCGATACCTATGATGCGGATATGAAAACGTGGTTTTTGCCCGCCGAGTCTTACAAAGAATCTTTGCCTACTTACGAAAATGAGTACGCCATAGAAACTCCTACCAAATATATGGCGGGTCTTGCCTACGTGTTTCAAGGCAATGGCGTGTGGCGCGGCATCCTTAGTGCCGACTATGAGTACGTTGATTATTCGCAAATGAAATTGCGCGAAAAAACTAACTATCCCATTGATTATGTGTTGGATGTGAATCGCGATATTACCCGCAATTTTAGAAGCACTTCCAATTTGCGATTGGGCAGCGAGTTGGGCTACAAGCAAGTATCTATGCGTGCCGGCTATGCCCGTTATGCCAATCCCTACGCGAGTTCAGTGTCCAAAGACGGTTCGGTGCAAATGTTTTCGGCGGGTCTCGGTTTCAACCTAAAATACAACACCCGTCTTGACCTCGCCTACACTCTTGCGCTGCAAGAAGATAAGAGTTATTTGTATTACAACGGTATTATTAATTCGCCGGAAGTAAAGTACAACATTGCGCAACACAATATCTTGCTCACGCTGCTGTGGCGTTTCTAATGCGGCAGGCTTTGCTGCAACACGCTGATAGCGTTGTTGCCTTCGTTGAAAAGTAAATCCACAATGCTAAGGTTGGGCACAAAACCCCACCGCGAGGCAAAAACTTGATAGTAGCAACAACACGTGCTCGCGTGTTCATTATCGGCACATTTGGGCGAAATCGTATAACGAAAATCATTTGCCGCCTCTTGTTGAAATGAGGCGGTGGGCGCAATGGGCGTGGATAGCGGTATCCACGCCATTATTTTTTGCAACAATTGAAGATTAAAATCCCACAAAAATTTTGTTGGCTGTTCAAAAAAAGGACGCAAGTCGTCGGCATAGTGTAAAAAAAATGGCGAGGCATTGTAGGCAGCCTGCAACGCCCGCCAATGCTGGTGTTGCCAATGAGTAGAATAGTCTATTTGCACATCTCGAATCAGCATTTTTTGGTGGTGCATTTTTTGGATAGGAACAGACAAAATTTGCACACCATTGGCAGCCAAAATGTGGCAACGCGAGCGGTAGGTTTGTTTTGCAAAATGCTCGCAAGCCTCTATTTGCGCCTGCTGGGCTTGCTGCAACAAACAAAAGTATTGCACGGGCGGCAAGTATGCGGTGCTCAGCAGCATAGCATTATTTGGGTGTTGTGTAGTACATATATCCTGCCACTATGGCAAATAGTATGTTGGGAATCCATAGTGCCACAGCGGGAGTGAGCACGTTGCCTTGCACAAACATTTCGCTAAAACGCTGAAACAAAATGTAGCCAAAACTTAGCGCAATGCCCAAGCCAATGTTCAATCCCATACCGCCGCGCGTTTTGCGCGACGACACCGTTACCCCAATAATGGTGAGGATAAAATTTGCCATAGGGTAGGCAATGCGTTTGTGTTTTTCTATCAGCGCATCGTTAATAGCAACGGAGCCTTGCAATTCGAGGTCGGCAATAAATTCGTTCAACTCGGTGTAACTCATCGTTTCCACCAATTTGTCGGCGCGCACCGAAAATTCTTTGCCGGTAACGTTAAGCGCAGTGTCCAACGACAAGCCTGTGCTGATTTGCTCGCTGCTGTCGCCAAAAATCCGCAGCGTGTAATTGTGCATTTTCCACTTGTCGATGGCGGTATCCCAATGGGCATAACTCGACGAAAGTTTGGACAGCAGGCGGTTGTCTTCGATATGCTCAATGCTAAATTTGTAGCCAATTTGGTCGCGCACATTAAAACTTTCGAGATATACCAACACACCCGGCGACGATTGTCGATGAATGTTTTTTTCTTTGTTGTTGAAGGGTCGGCGCACATATCGTTCTTCAAACTTGTAGCGGCTGGCAGTAGCATTGGGAATCACAAAATTGGACAAAGCCACGCTGGCAATGGTGATGGCAATGGACACTATCATATAAGGGCGCAAAAATCGGTTAAAACTCACGCCGTTGGACAAAATAGCCACAATTTCGGTGTGCCCCGCCATATTGGAAGTGAAAAAAATGACTGCAATAAAGGTAAACAGAGCACTAAAAGTATTGATAAAAAACGGCAGCGAATTGCCAAAATAATCAAAGATAATGGCGTGCAGCGGAGCATTTTTTTCGACAAAATCATCAATTTTTTCGCTGGTATCAAACACCACAATAATGAGGCTCAACGCCACAATAGCAAAAATGTAGGTGGTTACAAATTTACGAATGATATACCAATCTAATATCTTCATCAAATGGGGTAATAATACTTTTCTTGTAAATGTATTGCCCACGCGTCTTTTTCTTGTTTTACCAATGCAGGATTGGCATAATTTTTCAAAAATCCCATCATAGATTTAGGTTTGTGAACAGCAGTGTTTTTTTGTACCAAAGGTAAAACAATCACTTCAACTTTGATATTTTGCATCCAAGTAGGAATGCTCATTACCGTTCCTAATCGTTCCACATCCATTATTTCTCTAATTGTTTCCATCCATTACAATATTTAAGTAGGATACAAAGGTACTACTTTTTTTCTTTTTGCCAAGTTATTGTTACAACAAACGGCGGAAAGTGTGTTCTTTAACAAAAATTTTTCAGCAACCAGCGAACGAAAAGCGAAAAACAACAAACCAATTCATAGAAAAAAATTGCATCTCCCCGCAAAATTATTATTTTTGTTGCAGATTATTAGTAAATTTGCGCCCAAAACAAACGACTGAAATCTGTTTGCTTTTGTTTTATTTATTCATAACTTATTGATTGATAACGATTTAAATACTTGTATTAGCAATGAATCATCTTCCTGCATTAATATCTGACCTTGCCCTTATTTTGATTACGGCGGGCGTGGTAACTATCTTGTTCAAATGGCTCAAACAGCCTGTGGTGTTGGGTTACATTGTGGCAGGATTTTTGGTGGGACCGCACATTTCGCTGCTGCCTTCGGTACTTGACAACACCAGCGTTGAGGTGTGGTCAGAAATCGGCATCATCTTTTTGTTGTTTGCCTTGGGTTTGGAATTTCGCTTTCACAAATTGCTCACGGTGGGCGGTTCGGCACTCACTGCCGCCATTATCAATATGGGCGCCATGATTGGCATTGGCTATTGGGCGGGCAACCTGCTGGGGTGGACATCTATGGAGAGCATATTTTTGGGCGGTATGTTGTCGATGGCTTCCACCACCATTATCATCAAGGCGTTTACCGATATGGGCAAACAAAATCAGCACTTTGCCAGCATAGTTTTTGCCATTTTGATTATCGAAGACATCGCCGCTATCTTAATGATGGTAATGTTTTCGACCATTGCTGTGAGCAAAAATGTGGAGAGCGGGCAGTTGATTGAAAGTCTATTTCGTTTGGTATTTTTTATAGTAATATGGTTCACGGTGGGCATATTTTTGATACCCACTATTATCAAAAAATTGAAAAAATATCTCAACAACGAAACCTTGTTGGTAGTGTCTATTGGCTTGTGTTTGGGAATGGTAATGCTGGCATCGTCGGTGGGATTTTCGTCGGCATTGGGAGCGTTCATTATGGGCAGCATCCTTGCCGAAAGCGTGGAATCCAAACGGATAGAGCATCTTGTGGAGCCGCTCAAAAATTTGTTTGGTGCCATCTTTTTTGTATCGGTGGGGATGATGATAATTCCCGAATACATTGTCAGTCAATGGAGCACCATTTTGATTTTGACGGCAGTGGTGATTGTGGGGCGCATCATTTTTGCTACGGTGGGCACGGTGGTTGCGGGCGAAAGCCTCAAAGTGGCTGTGCAAACGGGTTTTAGCCTTGCACAAATTGGCGAGTTCTCGTTCATCATTGCCACGCTGGGGATGCAGTTGGGCGTGTTTAGCGACTTCATTTATCCTGTTATTGTGGGAGTGTCGGTCATCACTACGTTTACCACACCTTATGCCATTCGTTATTCCGAAAAAGTGTATGACCACATCGACCACCTGCTACCCAAACGGTGGCGCAAACTGCGCGTGGGCTATGCCGCAGCACGCAAAAAACACGCCCACAAAGAGGACGGTAGTTTCAAATTTCACATCTTATTGAACAAATTATTGATGCCTGTGTTGATATATTTTATTTTGTCGGTGGCAGTCAATATCTTGTGCAAAATGTTTTTGATACCCCTCACTACCGAATACTTGCAGGGCACGTGGGGAGCGGTGTTGTCGGCGGTATTTACGCTCTCGTTGATGGCACCTTTTTTGATGGGAATGTTGCGGCGCGGAACGTCCTATTTTAGGTTGTTGATGCGCAACATGTTGGCACCCAGCAGAAAAAAACAATGGACTAATCTCTTGCTAAGTCAAATTCCCAAAATTGTTTGCATTGTGCTCATCGTATCGGTGCTGGCGCCTTTGTTTCCGTTGGCAACCACCATATTGTTGGTGGTAATAGCCATTGTGATAGTGATAGTGATTTCGCTCAACCCCCGCGTTGCCCACCAATCCAATAAGATGGAGTCCGTTTTTTTGGACAACCTGAGCGACAACGATGAAGAGGAAAAAAAAGAGGTGTAAATGACGATTTACAATAATTTACAGTTTTATTTTGTAAACCGTAATCACCGTATCGGGGCACACCAATGCACAACTTGTGCAGCCTATACAGGCATCCGGATTTTGCATAAAAGCGTAGGTGTATCCTTTGCCATTGACCTCGTGCGAAAGGGCTATTACTTTGGCAGGGCAAGCCTCAGCACACAACCCGCAGCCCTTACACTGCTCGGTATCCACTACTATTGCACCTTTTATTTTTGCCATAATCAAAATTTATTGGCACAAAGGTAAACATTTTTTTAATAAAAAATTTTGAAAAGTTTGAAAATTATATGTCGCCTCAATCTATTTTTTCTATTGCCAATGCCGAGGAATTTGAACGAATTGCCTTGTATTTGTTTCGCCAGCAAATGGCGGATTGCGAGCCGTATAGCCGGTTTGTGCACGCCTTGGGCGTAGTCGAAAGCGAGGTGGACAGTGTAGAAAAAATTCCATTTTTGCCCATTTCATTTTTTAAAACCGACAAAATAATTGCGGGCAACCAACCGTCGCAAATCGCCTTCACAAGTAGCGGCACCACAGGCGCAAACACAAGCACACACTACCTTGCCGATGTCGCTTTGTATGAGCAATCACTCCAAAAAGGCTTTGAGCAATTTTATGGAAACCTTGCGCAGTACTGCATTTTGGCGTTGCTGCCGCACTACTTAGAGCGCACCGGCTCGTCGTTGGTGTATATGGTGCAGCAATGGATGGCAGCCGGCAAGCACCCTTGCAATGGCTTCTTTTTGCACAATACCGATGCCTTGTTGCAAACATTACAAACGCTGCAAACCCAGCAACAGCCTACGATTTTGATAGGTGTAAGTTTTGCTTTGCTGGATTTTGTTCAAAAAAATAGTCTGCATTTTCCACAACTTATTGTGATGGAAACCGGCGGAATGAAAGGGAAACACAAGGAAATAGCGCGGGCACAATTGCATCAAACATTGTGCAAAAGTTTTGGCGTGCCCACAATTCACTCCGAATATGGGATGACCGAATTGCTGTCGCAGGCTTATTCGGCGGGCAATGGCGTGTTTTTGACCCCTCCTTGGATGCGCATTGTGATACGCGACCCCTACAATCCCTTGCGGTTGCAAACGGCGGGCAAGAGCGGCGGCATCAATGTGATAGACCTTGCCAATTGGCACTCCTGCGCGTTCATAGCCACCCAAGATAGGGGCAAATGCTTGCCCAATGGCGGTTTTGAGGTATTGGGCAGGCTCGCCAACACCCCCCTACGAGGCTGCAATATGCTCATAGAAGACTAATCTTTGCAATAGTAAATATACTTTAACATAAATAAACGCTTTTTACTCAAAAGAATGAATACCTTTGTATGTTTTTTTAATTAAATTTTATTTGTGATGAAAATCAAATCATTTTTCTTCTCTGCTGCCCTGCTCGGGTTAGCCTTTACTTCCTGCTCTGCAGGCTTGAGTTCCAAAAGCACAGACGTAGATTCTGTAAGTTATGCTTTTGGTATTAACATTGGCGAAAGCCTCAAAAAATCAAAAATAGATGGCTTAACTCCTGCTATTATTGCTGCAGGTATTAGCGATGTTCTTGAAAAAGAAGGTGCCAACGCCAAAATGACCTACGATGAAAGTATAGAGATATTGCAATCGTATTTTACTAAAATGCAAACTCAAACTTTAGAAAAAAACACTGCCGCAGGTCGTGAATTTTTGGAAAACAACAAAAGTGCCGAAGGCGTGATTACACTCGAAAGCGGCTTGCAATATAAGGTTGTAACTGCCGGCACAGGCGCCAAGCCCACTGCCGAAGACGAAGTAAAAGTTCATTACAGAGGTACTTTGCTCAACGGCGACGAGTTTGACTCGTCCTACGAGCGCGGCGAACCCATTACCTTCCGCCTCGATAGAGTGATTAAAGGCTGGACAGAAGGTTTGCAGCAAATACCCGCAGGCTCAAAAGTAATCCTTTACGTCCCATCAAATTTGGCGTATGGCTCGCAAGGCTCCGGCAGCATTGAGCCTAACTCTACCCTCATTTTTGAAATAGAATTGTTGGAGGTAATCCCTGCCAAAAAATAAATTTGGTTCAACAGATTAAAACAGCCATCCCAAAATAGGGTGGCTGTTTTGTTATCGTGTGAGTAGTGGTTTAGCGTAGAAGAAGCCAACCGCTACGCAGGCGGGTCTGACGACCCCGCACGGCTCGCCACCTCGTTTGCAGGCGCAGCGGCAACAATCAAGATTACGAGCATACTGCACAGATAGGCACACTGGGCATAGAGGTTGCCTCCGAAGGTCCGTTCAAAAAAGGCGGAAAGGCATCCTATTTGTTTAACTATCGCTACTCTGTATTAGGATTGGCGGGCTATGGAGGCACAGCGGGATGCGGCATTCCTTGCCGACTTTACGGTAAGTTTCAAAATCAACAAAAAGAATGTGGCGCACGAGTTTGCCTTCAAAATGATAAATGTAACGGGATACGAGGAAAATCTCGGCTTCCAGTATTATCATACGGGCGAGGTCAAGATGGATAAAGGGGCTATTATGATGCCCAATTTGAGTTACAAGGTGGAGTTTTAGGTGTTATGTTTTTTGTTCACTTGGAAGAACGTGAGGCAGAATGAAACTTTTTTGAACGCTACGCGCCACAGCCTACGGCAAACAGAAATTGCTTTACACCCGCAGCATTGCTGCCGGCGGTATGTTCAATTCCATACAAAGCAGCCTTGCCACTTTCAAAGTCGGCTCCGAACGCCCTGCAATATAATCATTGACGCGAGATGGGCTAATACCAATATATCCTGCTAATTCTCGTTGTGTCATTCCCATTTCTTCTAATGACAATGCTATCAATTCGGGGATTGTGGGTTTTTCGATGGGAAAATGAGCCTTCTCGTAGGCTATCACAATATCAGACATCACGCTCAATTCCAATGCTTTATCATCATTGGCAGGGGTGTTGTCGTCAACCAAAGGCAATAATTCTTCGACCTTTGCAAGCGCAAAATTGTATTTTTCTTCTGTAATCTTATCCATATTTTTGTACATTTAGATAGTTGAACAATCTATATTATTGTATTCTTCGTGAGTACCAACAAATCGAATATAAATATATCCCATCGTGAATTTGATAACGACTACTAACCTATAATTGTTACCCTTGATATTGAAAACATAGTGCTGATTTCCTGTGTAGTCGGTAGTCGGAAAATCTACTTTGACATCGGACAAATTTTTCCATTCTGCTTTCTGTGCAATATGATACCAACGCTCAAGGGCGACACGCGAATTTTCGTGCCCTTTCGTTTCAAAAAACGCTTTCAATTTTTTGTGCGATACAATTCTCATTGTTGTTATTTTTGCTACAAAAGTACAGCAATAATTTTGAAATACAAAACAAATGAATAAAATAATTTTACAAAATAGAACAACAACCTCATTACATCATTATTAATAAAGTTTTGAAATGGCAAAATAATTAACTGGTTATATCACATTTTGGGTTTGTGAAATAAAGTACATAAATTTGTACAATATCCAAGTGCTAATATATGACCGAAATTACCCTACGAATGTTGCCCGAAGCGGCTGCCGACAAACACAAAATTGTGCGGCGGGCGGCTGAGATGTTGAGTATCAAACCTTCAAAAATATCCGATGTCCAAATCACTTATCGCTCTATTGACGCACGACATTCGCCGGTGGTTTTTCAGATGAATGTTGCCGTGTTTACAGATGGAGAAACGCGCAACGAAGAGCCATTTAAAATCGACTATCAAAACGTGGGCGGCAAGCAGGAAGTAATCGTTGTAGGCGCAGGACCCGGCGGACTTTTTGCTGCCTTGCAACTCATCGAATTGGGATTGAAACCCATTGTGGTGGAACGCGGATGCGATGTCTCGACACGCAAACGCGATGTGGCTGCTCTCAACCACAACAATCCCGTCAATCCGGAGTCCAACTTTGCCTTTGGCGAGGGCGGCGCAGGGACTTTTTCGGATGGAAAACTCAACACAAGAAGCAAAAAACGAGGCGACTTTCGCAGGTTTCTGGAAATCCTTTGCCTGCACGGTGCCCACCGTTCCATCCTCGTGGATGCGCAGCCTCACATCGGCACAAACCACCTGCCCCACGTGATTGTAGCCATGCGGCAAACCATCATAGCGCACGGCGGCGAGGTGCATTTCAATACCAAAATGACCTCCATCCTCACCAAAGACGGGCGAGTTACCGGCATTGCAACATCCACCGGCAAAACCTTCAATGCCAACGCCATCATTTTGGCTACCGGACATTCCGCGCAAGATGTTTACCTGTGCCTGCACAACAGCCATATCGCCATCGAAGCCAAACCCTTTGCAATGGGCGTCCGCATTGAGCATCCGCAGCGGCTCATTGATTGTCTCCAATATCATACCCAAAGCGGGCGGGGCGATTATTTGCCTGCCGCTTCGTATTCGTTTGTTACGCAAGTGGGCGGGCGCGGGGTGTACAGTTTTTGTATGTGTCCGGGCGGGCACATTGTGCCGGCAATGACTGCGCCCGACGAAATGGTGGTCAATGGAATGTCCACCTCGCAACGCAACTCAAACTATGCCAACAGCGGCTTTGCAGTCGAAGTGCGCTTGGACGACCTAACCGCGTACAAACAACACGGCGCACTCGCAGCCCTGATGTTTCAAAAAGAAATTGAGCACACCTTTTTTAGAAATTGCCGTCAACACATTGTTGCCCCAGCCCAGCGTCTCAACGATTTCATGGGTGGACGATTGTCCGTTGACCTGCCCCAATGTTCGTATCATCCCGGCATTATTTCGGCTCCTGTGCATTCTATTTTGCCCGATTTGATAAGTCAAAATCTCCGCGAGGGCTTGCAAATAATAGGGAATCGCGCACGCGGTTTTTTGACCAACGAAGCCGTTGTGGTAGCCCCCGAAACGCGCACCTCGTCGCCTGTGAGGATACCGCGCAATCCCACAACGCTTGAGCATATCCACCTACGCGGCTTGTTTCCGTGCGGCGAAGGCGCAGGCTACGCAGGCGGCATAGCCTCCTCCGCCATCGACGGCGCACTATGCGGCGCAAAGGCTGCAGAATATCTCCGTTCTGCCTATCCGTAGTTTTTACCCCAATAATCTTTTTTTGCTAAAAATATGTACCTTTGCCGCACAAAATGGTAAAAACAAAATAACGTTATCGTAATTTTATGAAACTGAGTATTGATTTTAGACCAAAATTATTTTCTGCTTTTCGCAACTATTCCAGAGAGCAATTAATGAACGATGTGATGTCGGGCATTATTGTGGGAATCGTAGCGCTGCCGCTGGCTATAGCGTTTGGTATTGCCTCTGGTGTGAGTCCCGAAAAAGGCATCATCACAGCCATCATTGGAGGTTTTATTGTGTCGTTTTTTGGCGGCTGCTCGGTGCAGGTGGGAGGTCCCACCGGAGCCTTTGTGGTAATTGTGTATGGCATCATTCAGCAATTTGGCATAGAGGGTTTGGCAGTAGCCACTGTGCTGGCAGGATTGATGCTCATCGGGATGGGTTTGCTCAAATTGGGCACCGTTATCAAATTTATCCCCTACCCCATTATTGTTGGCTTCACGAGCGGCATAGCCCTTGTGATTTTTACCACACAAATCAAAGATTTTTTGGGGCTTACTATGGCTAATGTGCCCTCCGATTTTTTAGCCAAATGGGCGGCCTACGGCAAAGCCCTTGACACCACTAACTTGTGGGCATTGGGAGTGGGCATTGTAAGCATATTGATTATTGTATATTCAAAAAAGATATTCAAAAAAATTCCGGGTTCGCTATTGGCTATTGTGGTGATGACTGTGGTGGTGTATGTTTTGAAAAACTACGCGGGCATCAGCGGCGTCGAAACCATTGGCGACCGTTTTAGCATCAACGCTACATTGCCTACTCCATCTACCATTCCTATCAATTTAAACACCATTAACCTGCTGCTGCCTGCTGCTTTTACCATTGCCATGCTGGGTGCCATCGAATCGTTGCTATCGGCCACCGTAGCCGACGGCATCACAGGCAATCAGCAAAATTCTAACACCGAACTCATTGGGCAGGGCATTGCCAACCTTGTAACCCCGCTGTTTGGCGGCATTCCGGTAACAGGCGCCATTGCCCGCACCATGACCAACATCAACAACGGCGGACGCACGCCTGTGGCGGGCATTGTTCACTCAATAGCACTGCTGTTGATTTTGCTGTTTTTAGGCTCGCTCACCAAGCACATTCCAATGGCTTGTTTGGCAGGCGTGCTCATAGTGGTAGCCTACAATATGAGCGAATGGCGCACATTTCGCTCGCTGCTCAAAAATCCCAAAGCCGATGTGGTGGTGCTGTTGGTTACTTTTTTTCTCACCATTATTTTTGACCTCACGTTGGCCATCGAAATAGGTATATTGTTGGCTATGGTACTCTTGGTGAAGCGGCTTTCGGAAACTTCGCACATTTCGGTGCTCAACAACAAACTCAATATGAGGCAGGATGCCGAGCGCACCGCCAACAACGATGAACTCACGCTGCCCGACGGCGTGGAGGTGTATGAAATTGAAGGTCCGTTCTTTTTTGGCATTGCCAACAAATTTGAAGAGAGTATGCGGCAGTTGTCGGTAAAACATCCCAAAATCCGCATCATTCGTATGCGCAAAGTGCCCTTTATGGATTCCACAGGACTGCACAATTTGGAAAGCCTCTACCGTTTGTCCAACAAAACAAACATACAATTGGTGCTTTCGGGAGTCAACGACAACATTCGTGAAATGCTTGTTACATCGGGATTTGCAGATAAAATAGGCAAAGATAATATATGCAGCAACATCAACAAAGCGGTTGAAAGAGCCGGCGAATTAGTATTGGAAAATAGAGAAAATTAAAAACATTTTTTTGTATGAAAAAATTGCTTATTTTTCTGTTGTGTTGGTTGGCATTCAATAGTTTTGCCAACGCCAATAACACCTTGCCGCAACTATTGGAACAACTGCAACGAGAAATCGCCAACAAACCCATTTATGATGCACAAAAAGAGCGCATTATTGCCGAAACAAAGCGACAGTTGAACATTCGGCATCTGTTGCCTGTGCAAGAGTACGGCATTTACAAAGAACTCACGGCGCAATACTACAAATACAACATTGACAGTGCCGTTTGTTACGCCCAAAAGGCTCTGCAAATTGCGCAAACCCAAAACAGCGGCGTACTCGAAACCCGCCTGCTTTTGTCGCAATTATATTCCACCGCAGGAATGTACATTGAGGCGCACAATATCTTGCAAGGTGTTGAAATAAAATCGGTGGCAAAAGAGCATTTGCCGCTCTACTACGAATCGTGGGGACTGTTCTACGACCGTTATTCGCTAAGCACCAACAAAGGTTTATACACCATTGAAGAAAACTATCGCGATTTGCTATTATCGGTCATGGACACCGCCTCTATGTTGTACAAAATAAATTTTGCAAAAAATGTACTCTACAAAGGCTATTATGACGATGCCCAAGCCCGCCTGCTGCCTATTTTTGAAAGTTTGCGCCCGCAAGATAGTGAATATGCCTTGGTAGCCTACCTAATGAGTCTTGTTTGCGAAGGCAAAAATGAAAAAGATGCCAAAAAATGCTATTTGATTTTGTCTGCTATTGCCGACATCAAAAATTCTATCAAAGACAATGCCTCTATGCGCCGCCTGGCTACTATCTATTACGAAGAGGGTAATACTCGTTTGGCTTATCCATTTATCCATTCGGCCACCGAAGACCTTGCTTTTTGCAATGTGCATTTTCGTGCCATCGAATTGCTTTTGGACTATTCTATTATCAACGCTGCTTATAGAGATATGGAGGCAAAACAAAAAAGTACCTTGTGGTTCTATTTGATACTTATTGGTTTGCTGTCGGTGAGTTTGGTAGTGGCTATTTTGTTGCTTTACAAGCAGATGCGAAAAAGGTCAAAGGTGCGCAAAAAATTATTTGTTGCCAATCAAACCTTGCGTGAAATGAACCAAAGCAGTATCCACGCCAACAAAGAACTGCACAAAGTGAATGCACAATTATCGGAGTCCAACCGTGTCAAAGAAGAATACATTGCTCATTTTTTTGATTTGTGTTCGTCCTACATCACCAAATTGGAAGATTATCGCAAGTCGCTCAACAAATTGGCTATGAACAACAAGCGCGAAGAGTTGATGGATGCGCTCAAATCGACAACATTGATGGACGACGAGCGCAAAAAATTGTACCAAACTTTTGACACTGTTTTTCTTCATCTATACCCCACTTTTGTAAAAGAATTTAATGCCTTGCTTGTTGCCAAAGAGCAAATGGTGCTCAAATCCGATGAATTGCTCAATGCAGAGTTGCGCATTTTTGCGCTCATACGCTTGGGCATTACCGATAGTGTAAAGATTGCAGGCTTTTTGCACTATTCGCTCAGCACCATCTACAACTACCGCACCCAAGTGCGCAACAAAGCCATCGGGTCGCGCAGCGATTTTGAAATGATGGTAATGAGAATCGGAATCCAACAAAAATAGTTTTGAGGCGGCAAAAAATCCTACTTTGTTACTACATTTTTTTGAGGTGATAAACTTGCAATAGATTGTAAATCAATAATTTACAAATTTAACGTACTATATCTTTACTGACAGTCTGTCGAAGCAATCATTTATTTGATGACCTTTGCAGTGTCAAAAATGTCTAATTTAAACCTACGTTTAAAATAGACAATTTTTGGAATAGAATTTTTTTAGTAACTTATTGATATACAAATGCTTATGAAAAAGATATTGTTGAAAAAAACTGTCTATTTTAAACGTACCTTTATTTTAGTCAATTTTTGCGTTTTGTCGGTAGCGGGTTGGGCGCAAAACCTTAACATTTCGGGCAGGGTGGCCAATGCCGACGGCGAACCTGTGGTGGGCGCAAGTGTTAGTATAAAAGGCACTACGCAGGGCGTTATTACAGGCATCAACGGCGACTACGACATTCAGGCGCCTGCCGATGCCGCATTGGTGTTTTCGTTTTTGGGAATGGGTTCCCAAACCGAAGCCGTGAACGGACGTGCCCGCATTGATATTACGCTCAATGGCAGCACCACCGACCTCGACGAGGTAGTGGTGGTGGGCTACGGCTCGGTGCGCAAAGGCGATTTGACCACTGCCGTTGCCACCGTATCCACTAAGGACATAGACCAGCGCCCTATCACTTCGGCGGGGCAGGCAATACAAGGCAAGGCAGCCGGCGTGCAGGTGATGCAGCCCAGCGGACGCCCGGGTGCCGACCTGTCTATCCGCGTGCGAGGCGCCACTTCGTTCAACGGCAGCAACGACCCGCTGTATGTGGTGGACGGCGTGCCGGTGGACAACATCAACTTCCTATCGCCCAACGATATTGAAAGTATGCAGATATTAAAAGATGCTTCGTCGGCGGCTATCTACGGCTCGCGGGCTGCCAATGGCGTTATCCTGATTTCGACCAAAAGCGGCGGCAAAGGCACTGCCAAAGTTACATTTAGTGCGCAGGTGGGAGTGGACAAAGTTGCCAACCGCATTGAAACGCTCAATGCAAAACAATATCAGGAGTTGATGAATGAAATCAGCCCCGGTGCCGTGCCCGATGATGCCGTGAATGACGTTACCGATTGGTACAAAGAAGTTTATCAAACGGGCATTACGCAAAACTATCAACTATCGGTGTCGGGCGGTAGCGACAAATTGAACTACTTCTTGTCGGGCGGCTATCTCGACCAGCAAGGCATTATTCAATCTGCGTTTTTCAAACGCTATTCGTTTCGTAGTAATGTGAACGGGCAAGTGCGCCAATGGTTGGATGTGGGTGCCAATGTATCGTATTCCGACAATAGGAGTAACGGCATTGGTACCGAAAATAATGGTGCCAACCGCAGCGGTCTGGTAATGGCTGCCATTAATGCGCCAACCTCGCGTCCTGTCAAAGATGCAACCGGTTTATACAATCATTATTGGTATGGTGAAAATATGGTCAATCCTGTGGAAGCCATTGAAAATGGAAAGGATGACGAAGGTTTGCAAGAAAACCGCCTGATTGCTTCGGCAAATGCGCTCATTACTTTTATGCCCGGTTTGACTTTCAAATCAATGTTTACCTTAGACCGCCGCCACGGAGTCAATAGATGGTTTAGCCCTGTGGTGCATGCCACAGACGAATATGGAGAGGTGCGCAATGATTACGGCGAGGGGCACGACGAACGCAACCGCAATACATTGTTGGTATGGGACAATGTTGCCAATTGGAATAAATCATTTAGCAAAAACAATTTTAATATCATGGCAGGCAGTTCGTGGACAACCTCCGACTATACCAATAGTTATATGACAGGCACCGACTACCGCAACAACGACATCAAAACGCTCAATGCCGCCAACCGTGTTTCGTGGAACGGCAGCGGCACTGGGGCTGCACAATGGGCTATTATGTCGTACTTTGGGCGCGTTGCCTACAATTTTGACGGCAAGTATCTGGCAACCGTTAATCTGCGTGCCGATGGCTCGTCAAAGTTGCATCCCGACCATCGCTGGGGCGTGTTTCCATCGTTCTCTGCCGCATGGCGCATATCGTCCGAAGAATTTATGAGCGGTACCAAAAGTTGGCTCAACGATGCCAAAATCCGCGGCGGCTGGGGGCAAACCGGCAACCAAAGCGGCGTGGGCGACTATGGTTATTTGGAACGCTATAGTATTTCCCGTCAAGATTGGACAGTGATAGGACAAGAGCGCATTGTGCCTATTATTTCCCAAAGCAGTTTGTCTAACCCCGACCTCACCTGGGAAACCACATCACAAACCGATATTGGCATTGACCTTACAATGTTCAACAATCGCTTGGAAGTTGCTATAGATTATTACTACAAACACACCACCGATATGTTGATGACAGTAACCTTGCCGCAAGGTGCAGCGGCTACCAATTCGCTGGTGCGCAACGAGGGCGAAATGGTCAATCAAGGTTTTGAATTTACAGTCAATTCGCGTAATCTAACGGGTGCGCTACAATGGAATACACAATTCAACATTTCGTTGAACCGCAACCGCCTGAAAAGTTTGGAACTGCAAAAAATTTACTATTCGGGCGCAACCTCAGATGCTTTTCACAATACCTATGTAGTGCGCAACGAGCCGGGGCATCCATTGAGCGGCTTTTATGGCTATATTAGCGATGGCGTTGACCCCGAAACAGGCGAATTGATATACAGAGATGATAACAGAGACGGACGTCTTTCGGCTACCGACCGCACCTACATTGGCGACCCCAACCCCGATTTTATTTTTGGCATGACCAACTCGCTTTCGTGGAAGGGCTTGAGTTTGAGCATCTTTTTGCAAGGCTCGTATGGTAACGATATTTTCAATGCCACCAAAGCCGATATTGCCGGAATGCGCAACCTCACCAATCAATCAACATTGGTGCTCAAACGCTGGCGTACGCCCGGACAGTTTACAGACGTGCCCAAAGTGCAATACGACAATCAGGTTTCGTCGTACTATGTGGAGGATGGCAGTTATTTGCGCATCAAGGACATTACCTTGGCTTACAATGTGCAAGCAGCGTTTCTCAAAAGGATTGGCATTAGCCGTTTGCAGCCCTACATTACAGCACGCAACTTGTTCACGCTGACTAACTATACAGGTATGGACCCCGAAGTAAATTCAGCGGCTACTACAAGCGATAATGTATCGCAAGGCATTGACTTTGGTGCCTACCCGCAAAGCAGAACGTGGATGTTTGGAGTGAATGTGGAATTTTAATCATTAAATTTTAATTATTATGAAAATAAATAAAACACAACTTTTGGGTGTATCCATTACTTTGATGATGGCGGCTTGTTCATTGGACTATGACCCTATTGACACCTATTCCGAAAAAACCGAAGGTGCGGCGGCTCAAGGCGCGGCGGCTGATACCGCCGCCGAATTGGTGATTTTCAAAGACAAAGCGGCTGCCGACAACCAACGGTTGGCACTTTATCAAAGAATGAAAGATGCGCAGGAGACCTGGTATCTCGACCTGCTATTGCTTGCCGAAGTGCATGCCGACAATGCCTACGCAGGTGCAACAGACAACCAAACCACCCCCTTTGAGGTGAACAGCATAGAAGGTTCAAATATCAACTTAGACCGCGATTGGAACAACAGCAACGGTTATATGAACAGCATTGCCATTGCCAATAAACTAATTGCAGGCATTGACCACGTGCCCGATGCCGCCCTCACCGAAGCAATGCGCAAACAGTACAAGGCAGAAGCACTTATTTTTAGGGCGATGATGTACTTTGATATGGTGAGGATATGGGGCAGTGTGCCGCTCATTACGGGTATGGCAACTACTATTACATCTGTCAATATAGACGAAGCCTACGATACCTATTTTCCTCCGCAAACCGACGAGTTGTCGGTATATAAGCAAATTGAAGCCGACTTGCTGGCAGCATTGCCCGATGCACCCAACGTTGACAATGGCGACAAATCGCTACTCTCCAAAGCCCTTGCCAATACTTTGCTGGCAAAGGTTTATGCCGAAAAGCCTTTGCGCAACTACAGCAAGGTAAAAGAGTACTGCGATGCTGTAACAGGTTTTACGTTGGTGAATGATTTTGGCGATTTGTTTGGCGTTGTGTTGGCAAACTCTGCTGTTGCTCCGGGTGCCGACAATATGGCTGTGGATGCCAAAAATCGCAATACGCCCGAAACCATTTTGGAAATACCGTTTGCCTCCGGTTCCAAAAACTGGGTTTCGTGGATGTTTGGCCGCGCTATGGATGATTGGGCTTTTTATTTTTCATTTGTAAAATGGATATTGCCTTCGCGCGACCTTATGAGCGCTTTTGATGCAGAGGGCGACACCGAACGCAAAAACGAAACTATAGTTTATGACTCGTGGGAAATCAGTGGCTACGGTTATCCCAAAACCCACTATCCGTTTATGTACAAATGCCGTTCGCAATTCAACAGCATTATCAAATATCGCTATGCAGACGTATTGCTGCTCAAAGCAGAGGCATTGATTTTGGGCGACGGCGATTTTGCCGGTGCCGCTGCCATTATCAACCAACTTCGCACAAGGGCGGGCATTGCCGACATTAGCGTGCCTGCAAGCCAATCGGATGCCGTCAATGTGCTGCTCAAAGAACGCCGTTTGGAATTGGCTTTTGAAGGACACCGCTGGTTTGACCTTTGCCGTTTAGATAAAGTGGAAGAGGTGCTCAATTCGCTGCCAACGCGCGACCCAGCGCGTCCGGCATTGGCAATTCCATACAGTGCCAATTCGTACAAATTGCCAATTCCGCAAAACGTGATAGACCAAAACCCAAATTTGGAGCAAAACCCCGGTTATTAAAACGCAATTAAATTTGATTCACATTTAACAATTATACAACTATGAAATATATAATAAAAAACACAGCAGTCGGCATTTTAATGCTTGCGTTTACTGCTGCCTGCAACAAGGATGCCGAAGTTACGCATTCCACGCCCGTTATAGAGCAAGCCGATGTGAGTCCGCACACCTTCACGTATGGCGATTCCATTACGCTTACCGCCAAAATCTCGTATGCCGTCTATGACTTGTATACACTTAAAGCGCAAGTGGTGGTGGGCAATATGATAGTAGCAGAGCAAACCGTGTACAAATGGACAAAGCAGCAGCACGGCAAAAGTGCAGAAGTATCTGCCAAAATACTCGTGCCTTTTGTAAAAAATATGGCACATAACGCTCAGGCAAAGGTCTTGCTCACACTTGGCAATACCGCATTGGACGTAACCGAAGGCGAAGTGGCAGAACTTACAGGCAATAGACCCCGATTTGAGCGGCTGTATCTTATAGCGTCAGACGACAGTACCACCGAACTCTTACCCGATGCAGAAAATCCCGACATCTACAAGGCAACAGGGCTAAGTTTGCGCAATTCTATTACCTACAAAATTGCGCAAGCCATCACAACCGATGGCGACCCCGACTATGCAAAGTTTGTGTGGGGGCTGGCAGATGGTGCTATCGGAATTATAGATAATGCGAACGGCGGCAACATCACCACCGCCGAACCTATGTTGAAAAGTACCCAAGCCATATCGTTTGATGCATTTGCGTTTGCTACTACGCTTACGGGAGAAATGTTGCCGCAACTTGCTACATTGAGTGAAGTCGACTTTGCCGCCTCCGAAACCATAGATGACGAAACCTTTGGTGTATGCGATTTTTACATAGAAAACGGAACAACTATTACGCTCGGCGGCGATTTGGCAAGTTTGGGTGTGGTATTTACGCCTGCCTTTTTTACTCGCACAGTAGCCCAAAGCGTAGTTTTTGAAGGGGCAACAGGTGTTTATGCGCTTTACTATAATCCTGTTCGTAAAAATGTAATTGTTGGTGTAAGCGACACAAAATCGGATGACTATTATCTAATGGAAGGCACCGGTATCGGTTATCCCGCCGGAGTGAGTGAAGCCGTATTGCAAGCAACCTATCCCGGGCACATACTAACGACATTTGAAATGTGGGGCTTTGACAATGTTCTGCGTTACATATTATTCCGCAAAATAAGTGCTAATACCTATCAGGGTACGGTTTTGTTGCCCGGTTCTGCTCAAGGCTGGGGCGTATATGCCGGATTTAAGTTCCATGCAGCCACAGATTGGTCGGGAGAAATAGCGGTTGGTGATATTATGGGCGGCGGTGGTTTTAGCGGAACTGCTACCGATGTTATAGCAGAGATTCAAACCAACAGTACAAGTACAACCAATTTTGAAATTCAAACTCCAATACCTCAGGCATGTTACCAAATCACTATCAATGTGGCTACCAAAAGTGTGCAGATAGACCCAGTAAGTATTCCCGGATTTTGAGTGATAATATGGTAAATAGCAGTACCTTTGTTCTCTTTTTGGCATCAACCATAATTATTTTTGTATGAAAATCCCATATTATTTTTTAGGCGCATTGTGCTGCCTCTCATTGGCTGCCTGCAATGGCAGCGGCAAAACAACAAGCCACATTCCCCCGCCCGACACCCTTGGGCAGGGCGATGTGGCAATTTACATAACCAATACCACCCTCACATACGACTTCAAAAAAACATATACCAATTTTGCAACACTGCTCAATATCAAGGACAATATTGTAACCCTCAACCCTGCGCAGCGTTACCAAACCATGGATGGCTTTGGGGCTGCACTTACCGGCTCAAGTGCCTACAACTTGTTGAAAATGACACAGGAAGATAGAACTCAATTTTTGAAAGAGACATTTTCTACTACAGAAGGAATGGGCTATAGTTACATCCGCATATCCATCGGATGCTCCGATTTTTCGTTGAACGAATACACTTGTTGCGATGCGCAGGGCATCGAAAATTTTGCCCTCACATCCGAAGAAACCACTTACATTATTCCTGTGCTCAAAGAAATTTTAGCCATTAACCCTGATGTAAAAATTTTAGGCTCGCCCTGGACTTGCCCGCGCTGGATGAAAGTGAACAACCTCCGCGATTTGCAGCCCTACAATTCGTGGACAAGCGGACAGTTGAACCCTGCCTACTATGGGGACTACGGCATCTATTTTGTGAAATGGGTACAGGCATTTGCGGCACAAGACATCAATATCTATGCCGTTACGCCGCAAAACGAGCCTTTGAATCGCGGCAACTCTGCCTCGCTATTTATGGGGTGGGAAGAGCAGCGCGATTTTGTGCAAAATTCATTGGCACCCCAATTGCAGGCTGCCGAATTGAACACAAAAATCTACTTGTTTGACCACAACTACAATTACGACAATATGTCCGACCAAAACGACTACCCCACCAAAATTTACGATGCCGGCAACACGCACGCATTGGTGGCAGGAGCCGCTTACCACAATTACGGCGGCAACCGCGATGAACTA
>BNTQ01000003.1 GCA_025996715.1 Bacteroidia bacterium
AACTGCTTTATCGGCTGATACTATGCGTGTGGTTCGTAACTGCTTCAAGCGTCTTTGAACGCTACTAACACTTATATCATATTTTACAGATAACTGATGTAAGGTCTGTTTGCCAAAAATATAATCAGCCCATAAGAATTGAGTATCAATACCTTTCCTACCTCTAAATTGCTTGCCACAAGCCTTGCATTTGTAGAGTTGTTGGTGATCTATTTTCCCGTTCTTTTTGACTTTGACAGAGCCACAATAAAAGCAATTTTTTTACCCATATCTTTAAAATACCGCAAAGGTAAGCATACTAAAGGATACAGAAAGTTTCAGCCTACTTTTTGACCATTAAGCCTTATTTTCAATGTTTAAAATAAGGGAATAAGGGATTTTTTTCTATTTTTTGGCTACTAAGGGTGCTTTTGAAAATAAGGTCTTTTCTGTTAATGTTGAATTGCTGGTAGTTGCTCGCTGTAATAGTGGTTGTATTTAGTACGCATCCACATCCACCACAATCACTACTGATTTGAAATTGGGTAATTGCTGCAAGCGGTCAAATTGCTGCCGCAGCAACGATTTCACTTGTTGCAACGAAGTGTGAATATCTGCTTTGAGCAAAAAATTGATGAGGTACAAATTTTGTATTCGGTTGATGAGCGGCACTTCGGGACCTAACAATCGCTCTCCAAACAAGGGCTGCAAGCCTTGTGCCAACATCGCGGCGGCATCTTGCAAAGTGTTTGGCTGCCTGTGTTTGAGCGTGATGCGTATCAAGCGCGAAAAGGGCGGATAGTGAAACTTGCGGCGCTCGTCCAATTGCTGGTGGTACATAGCAAGGTAGTCGTTGCTTTGCACTTGTTGCAGCACGGGATGAAATGGGGTGCGGGTTTGCACCAGCACCAAGCCTTGCGTGCTGCGCCGCCCTGCCCTGCCCGCCACCTGCTGTATGAGTTGAAAACTCCGCTCCGCGCTGCGAAAATCCGGAAACGACAACATCGTGTCGGCGTTGAGAACGCCCACCAGCGTTACGTTGTCAAAGTCTAAGCCTTTGGTAACCATTTGTGTGCCCACCAAAATTTGCGTGCGCCGCGATTCGAAATCGGCAATGATGCGATGATAGGCAGTGCGCGAGCGCGTGGTGTCCAAATCCATACGCTCCACCACAGTTTCGGGGAAAATGATACGCAATTCTTCCTCTATTTTTTCGGTGCCAAAACCTTGTGTGGACAATTCGCTGCTGCCGCACGCCATGCACGAATGCGGCATGGGTATTGAGAATCCGCAATAGTGGCACACCAAATTACCGGTATATTTGTGGTAGGTGAGGCTCACATTGCAATGCTCGCATTGCGGAACAAAGCCGCAGTCTTTGCATTCCACGTAGGGCGAAAATCCCCGCCGATTTTGAAACAAAATTATTTGCTCCTTGCGCGCCAGCCGCTCTTCTATTTCTTGGATGAGCAAAGGCGAAAACAAACCTCCGTTTTTTTTGCGCCGCAAATCGGACACGTTGAGCATACGAATGAGCGGCAGCACGGCTTCGCCATACCGCTGTGTGAGCGGGATGTAGCCATATTTACCTTGCTGCGCGTTGTAAAAAGTTTCGATAGCAGGCGTTGCCGAACCCAAAACAACTTTTGCCTTAGCCTGCACTGCCATTACAATAGCGACATCCCGCGCGTGGTAGCGAGGGGCAGGGTCGTACTGCTTGTAGGTGGTTTCGTGCTCCTCGTCCACTATCACCAAACCCAAGCGGGAGTAGGGCAAAAAGATAGACGACCGCACGCCCACAATCAGTTGCGTTTTGTTGTTGAGCAACGAATGATAGGTGGCAGCCCTTTGCGCATCGCTAAATTTGGAATGATACACGCCCACCGATTCGCCAAATACTTTTTGCAAACGCTGAATGAGTTGCGTGGTGAGGGCTATTTCGGGGAGCAAAAAAAGTACCTGCTTGCCCTCCTGCAAGGCTTGCTGGATAAGGTGTATGTAGATTTCCGTTTTGCCCGACGAAGTAACTCCGTGCAGCAATGCCACATTTTTGGTAGCCAAGCAGTGCTCAATTTCGTTCAATGCTTGCTGCTGCGCAGGCGACAGCGCCGGCAGTGTGTTCTGCGATGTATCGCGCATTTTTGTTAGGTCTTGGGCTTGCTGTTGTTGCACAAAAATGCCTTTTTTGATGGACGCTTTGAGTGCCGAAGGTTTCACTTGCGCCTTGTCCAACAAGTTTTTTTGTTCCACCCACAAAGGTTGCTCATAGTCCACCGGCATTGCCATAGCGAGATATGCCAGCAGCAATTTTTCTTGTTGTGCCGAGCGTTTGAACAAGGCAAACAGAGCGTTTACCTCCTCCTCGTTGTGCGCACGGCTACTGTTGAGGGCAATGAGGGTCTGCATTTTGGGCTTGTAGGTATTTTGCAAACGCTCTTCCACTTGCACCACGTTGGTTTGTAAAAGTTGTTGCAGGCTGCGCAATAAATTCTTTTTGGGCAGCATCCCCGCCAATTCATCTATGCTAATGGGCGACTTGTTTTGCAACACGTTCACTATCAACTCTTGGTCGCTGTCCCAATCAAGTCCTTCGTCGGGAATGTCGCCCAAAATAATTTTTGTTTCGCTCTCCATTTTAAGTGCAGCGGGCAATGCGGCTTTCATCACCTCGCCCAAAGTGCACATATAATAGTCGGCAATCCACGTCCACATTAGCAATTGCTGCGCGTTCACAAGCGGCTGTTCGTCAATAACCGAAAGCACCTCTTTGGTAGCGTAGGCAGGTGCTTGGTTGTGGATGTTTTGCACAAGGGCGGCATACAATTTTTTTTTGCCCAAGGGCACAGTTACCCTAATGCCCACCTGCATTTGCGGCTGCAACTCTTGCGGCACTGCGTAGGTGAGCAATTTTGGCAAAGCCAATGGCAATATGACATCTACAAAAGACAATGAATAATGAATAATGAATAATGATGATTAGCACAAAAGTAACACCTTTTTTGGAAAATATAACTTTGTTACTGCAACCTTTATACCAATGTGCTTTCAAAAACCACTATCGCCGCCATCAAAAATTCTTTGAGTGCTTGGCGCAGCAAGCGCAGGGCTTTGCTGATGTGATTTTCGACGGTGTTGCGCGAGATGTGCAGACGTTCGGCAATTTCGGGGTAGGAAAGTTGCTCCTCGCGGCTCAACACAAATGCAGCGCGGCATTGCGCCGGAAGTTGCTCTACGGCGCGTTGCAAAGCAAGTTCCAATTCGCTGTATATCAATAAGTTAGAAGTTCTATTATCGCTCTCTTCGTGGCTGTGCAAAAATTCTGTTTGATACATATTGCGCACTTTGCGATGTTTGATGTGGTTGAGGCAAGCATTGTGCACAGCCTTGTAAAGATAAGCCTTGAGCGAGGTTTGCACATCCAACATTGCGCGTTTGTCCCACAAGGTGCAAAACATTTTTTGCGTTACTTCTTCGGCATCGTCCATATTGTGCAACAGTGAGCAAGCGTAGGCGCACAGCGGCTCGTACCACGATTTGAAAACCGCCTCGTAGGCCTGTTGGTCGCCAATTTTGATTTGCGCTGTCAGGTCTTCTTTCACGCCTCAAAAGTATTATTGATAAAGCCCGAAATCGCTGCCGTTAGTTTTTTGTTTTCAATCAAAAAACCGTCGTGCCCAAAGGGGGAATCCACCTCTCGGTAGGCGGCGTGGGGGATGTGCTGCGCTATCCATTTTTGTTCGCACACCGGAAACAGCGTGTCGGTAGAAATACCAATCACCAAAGTGGGAATTATTATTTGTTGCAAAACTTTTTCTACTGCATTGCCGCGCCCGCGTGCTACGTCAAACGAATCCATAGCCTGCGTGAGGCGATAGTAGGAGTAGGCATCAAAGCGGCGCACCAATTTTTCGCCCTGATGGCGTTGATAGGAACAGACTTTGTAGTTGTTCAATTTGTTGTGGGCAGGGTCTTCTTGCGTGGTGTTGTAGGTGGCATAGTTGCGATACGAAGTGAGGGCAATGGCACGTGCCGCCGCCAAGCCTTTGCTGCCGCCGTGCGGCAGGTCGTCAAAAAACGTAGCATCGGCTTCAATAGCCATTCGTTGTGTTTCGTTGAGGGCGGTAACCCAAGGCGTGGTGCGCGCTCCGCAAGCCGAAATCACAAGGCTCTGCACCACTTGCGGATACATGATGCTCCACTCCAATGCCTGAAACGCGCCAATGGAGCCGCCCAGCATTATTTTGATTTTTGGAATGCCCAAAAATTGGCGCAGTTGCTCGTGTGCCATTACCATATCGCGAATGGTAACCTCCGGAAAACTGCGATAGTAGGGCTTTTGAGTGGCAGGGTTGGCGGATAGCGGACCTGTGCTGCCGTAGCACGAGCCAATGATATTGGCGCACACCACAAAGTATTTATCGGTGTCCAACAACAGCCCGCTGCCAATCATATTGGGCCACCAATCGGCAGCATCGGAATTGGCTGTGAATGCGTGGCACACCCACACTACATTGTCCTTGGCAGCATTGAGTTTGCCATAGGTATGATAGGCTATTTGCGCCGATTGAAGCGTGTTGCCGCACTCCAATGCGATAGGTTGTAAATTGTTGAAATACAACACATTATGTCCGTTGTATTGGGTCGTGTACATAGATAGCAAAAGCGGAAACTTTTGTAATTTTTTTATTTCATCCGTTTGCGAATTTTTTCAATTTCCTCGTCTGTAAAGGGTTTTACGTTGGATACAATGGCGCTGTCTTTTAAAAATTCGCCCAATTCGTTGCACAATTCGATGCTTTTGGTAAGCACAGTGGCGGGGTGCATTTTAAATGGCAGCAGCATCATAAATTTAGGAAACTTGCCTTCAAAGTCAATTTCGCCGTCAATGGAGGCATCATATTCGCCCAGCACGTATGCAAATTCTTTTTTGATAACGCTCTTTTGCGTTGCGCTGAGCGGCTTGCGCGATGCGGGAATAAGCCCCACAAAGTAGCGCAGACAGCCGTTTTTGCCGCCCATTCCTGTGGATACCACAATTTGCGGCTCGTGCAAAAAGGCCGATTCTATCAGCAATTGATTGTGAAAAACCGCCAATTGCGCAAATTGCCGCAAGTCGTCGTGGGCATCTTTGGCATAGTGCTGCAAGTAGCGCAGCACCTCCACTTTGTCCACTTTTGACAACTTGACCAATGCTCTTTTTTTGTTGAGTAGCGTGGTTTTTGCATTTTGCAATTGCTGTTGCACGGTTTCAATTTCGGCATCGGTTTTGGGATGCTTTTGGGTGGTTACCATCAATTTTATGTAATTCATTTGTGCATCTATTCCCACCTGCGATTCCAATATGTGCACGTTGGGAACACTCACATTGGCAATTTCTTCAAAATTTTCGTCCATATTATTTTATTGAAAGTAAAAAAATTTTGCAAAGATACTAAATTTATTTGATAAACTTACAGAATGCCTTAGTGGCGGAAAGTTTTTGCAGCGATTTGATAGTTGTGCTTCGCTTACCTACGGTTATGCACACTCAACGCATTCCTTGCATTCTGCTCATCATATTTTTGATGCCTGCACTGCCGCCTTTTGTCATTTTGCGTATTTCGTCAAATTGTTTGGTGAGGCGGTTCACTTCCTCTATGCTGCGCCCGCTGCCCAGCGCCAATCGCTTGCGGCGGCTGCCATTGAGCACATCCGGATTTTCGCGCTCGTGCGGTGTCATTGAGCCGATAATGGCTTCGACTCCTTTGAACGTATTATCGTCAACGTCAATATCTTTGGTCATCTTGGCAGCACCCGGCACCATGGCTATCAAATCTTTGACATTGCCCATTTTTTGTACCTGCTTGATTTGGTGCAAAAAATCGTTGTAGTCAAATTGATTTTTGGCAGCGCGTTTGCTGATGCGGCGTGCCTCTGCTTCGTCAAACTGCTCTTGCGCCCGCTCCACCAACGACACCACATCGCCCATTCCCAATATGCGGTCGGCCATTCGCTCGGGATGAAACACCAACAAACCATCCATCTTTTCGCTCACGCTCATAAATTTGATGGGCTTTTGCACCACCGCGCGAATGGAAAGGGCGGCACCGCCGCGCGTGTCGCCATCCAATTTGGTGAGCACCACGCCGTCAAAATTGAGGCGGTCGTTGAACTCTTTGGCGGTGTTCACGGCATCCTGTCCGGTCATAGCATCCACCACAAACAAGGTTTCGGAAGGTTGCACGGCTTTTTTGACGGCTTCAATTTCTTTCATCATCACCTCGTCAATTGCCAAGCGTCCGGCAGTATCCACAATCACAGCATCGCAGGAATTTCGGCGGGCAAAATCAATGGCATTTTTGGCAATCTGCACCGGATTTTGGTTGCCTTCTTCGGCGTACACCGGCACTTCTACTTGTGTGCCCAAAATTTTGAGTTGCTCAATAGCCGCAGGGCGGTACACGTCGGCTGCCACCAACAAAGGCGTGCGCCCATTTTTGCGCAATTGCAATGCCAATTTTCCGGTAAAAGTTGTTTTGCCTGAGCCTTGCAAGCCCGTTACCAAAACCACTGCCGGCGAGCCTTTGAGATGAATATCGGTAGCCTTGCTGCCCATCAATGCCGCCAATTCGTCGTGCATCACTTTGGTGAGCATTTGCCCGGGTTTCACGGCGGTGAGCACGTTTTGTCCCAAGGCTTTTTGCTTGACTTCGTCGGTAAAATTTTTGGCTACCTTGTAACTAACATCCGCATCCAGCAAGGCTTTGCGGATTTCCTTCATAGTCTCTGCCACGTTAATTTCGGTAATCCGCCCTTCGCCCTTGAGGGTCTTAAAGGCACGCTCTATTTTGGTTTGTAGATTTTCAAACATTTTAGGGCTTTATTTCTTTTTAGGGGCATCATTTGTTATCGACGCAGATGCCACGAGTAGTTTTAGTTTTTCTTTGAGCACTTCTATTTGTTTTGTGTGTCCATCAATGTTGTGCTGCACTTCGGCAATAATTTTTTCGGAGTTTTTTGATTTGGCAAAAAATGTGATGTTGTTTTCCCACAACTTTTTTTCGTCCACCAAACGCTTCATTTGCTGGGTAATTCTTTCTTTTTCGTAGGACAAATTTTGTTGGTTGTCCTCTATTTTTTGCTTAAATTGAATGAGTTCCCGCTCGGTGTCGCTGATTTTGAGCATGTCGTAAATAGACGACAGCACTTCTTTGTAGGCGTTTTGCAAACGTTCTTTATCCTTCACAGGCACAAAACCAATTTCTACCCACCGTTGCTGCCATTGTTTGATGGCATTCAAATTTTGCTGCGGGTCGCTGC
This sequence comes from Bacteroidia bacterium, assembly GCA_025996715.1. GTDB lineage: Bacteria > Bacteroidota > Bacteroidia > Bacteroidales > UBA932 > BNTQ01. Next base: position 7,279 of record BNTQ01000003.1, read on the forward strand.
TCTCTTTGTAGTCGCGCATTTCGGCAATCACTGCTTCTTTGGCTTTCAAATTTTCTTCGTAGGTGGTTTCTTGCGTTTCAAAATGCCCTTTTTTGCGTTCAAAAAAGATGTTGCAGGCGTTTCTAAAACGGTTCCACAACTCGTCCGATTGTTTGCGCGGCACAGCACCAATGGTTTTCCATTGCTTTTGCAATCCAATGAGTTCCTGCGTTGCCTTGTTCCAATCTTCGCTCTGCGACAGGCTTTCGGCTTGTTCGCACAGGGCAGTTTTTTTCTGCACATTGGCAGTATATTCTTCTTTTATATCGTTAAAAAAATGATTGCGCGCTTCAAAAAAAGTATTGCAAGCAGTTCTAAATCGTTGATAAATTGTTTCGTTGTGCTTTTGTGGTGCAAGGCCAATGGTTTTCCATATTTTTTGCATTTCCAACATTTGCTCCATCGCAGCCGTCCAAGCCTTTGCCGTTATCGGCAGCGTTTCTATAAGAGATTCTGCTTGCTCGCACAAACTTTGCTTAATGGCCAAATTATTTTCTTGCTCTTGCTTTTTCTTCTCAAAATAATCGCTGTATTTTTTGTTAATTTGCGCCGAGGCTTCTTTGAAACGTTCCCATATACTTTCGCGGTATTCGTTGGCAACGGGACCCACTTCGCGCCACTGCTCGTGCAGTTTTTGCAGCGTTTTGAAGGTGTTCACAATGTTGTCATGCAACAACAATTCCTCTGCTTTTTCGCACAACAATTGCTTGAGTTCCAGATTTTTTTTGAAATCAAGGTCGCGCATTTCGTTGTTGATTTTCACTTTGTCGTAGAATTTTTCTACGTTGTGATTGTAGGTGCGCCACAGGTCGTTTTGAAATTTGGGAGGAACCACGCCTATTTCGCGCCATTGCAATTGCAAATTTTTGAACTCATTAAAGATGATATTAAATTCGCCATCTTGCTCTATCAACGTTTTGAGTTGCTCAATGAGTGCCTGTTTTTTTTGCAGGTTTTGCTCCTGCTCTTCTATAATTTTTTGCGTATATTCGTTGCGCATTGTGCGATATTGCAGCAAAACATCCTTTAATTTTTGTTCCAAGCCGTCTTCTATAACCGCTGCTGTATCTTGGTTTTCTTGCTGTGCAAGTGCCGCCAGCAAGGCATCGGTATCCTGTTTCAATCGCTTGTAAAACGCTATTTTCAATTGGTCGGCAATGGGGCGCAATTCGTTGATGGGCTTTGTTTTGAGCACATCTTCAAACACCTGCAACATAGCAGCACGGTCTAAACCTGCAAAAATTTGCACCGCTGCTGCGTCTTCGCTCGCTAATTGATTTTCGGTAAATTGTGATTCCATTTTTCAATAACTAATTCAAATCGATTTAATGATGTGGCTATTCACTACGATAAACTTTTGACGGTTTTATCGAGCGCCACGATATTTGTAAGTAATTGGCTGATTGTATCCAACGACAGTTGATTGGCGGCATCCGACCACGCATTGTCGGGGTCGGGGTGCACTTCGGCAAATAGCGCATCTATGCCAACACCAATGGCGGCGCGCATTAGCGGTGGTATCATGGCACGGTTGCCGCCGCTGAATGTGCCTTCGCCTCCCGGTTCTTGCACCGAGTGAGTTGCGTCAAACACAATAGGGTAGCCCAATTTGCGCATTTCTACCAAACCTGTCATATCCACTATCAAACTATTGTAACCAAAACTTGTGCCTCGCTCGCAAAGCAAAATGCTTTGTGTGTTGTTGGCTTCTTGCAATTTTTCTACCACATTTTTCATATCCCAAGGCGCCATAAATTGCCCTTTTTTGACATTGATTGCCTTGCCTGTTTTGGCAGCCGCCTGCAACAAATCCGTTTGCCGCACCAAAAATGCGGGAATTTGCAGCACATCGGCAACCGCTGCTGCCGGCTTACATTGCCACGTTTCGTGCACATCGGTCAGCACCGGCACATCGCATTGTTCGTGCACGGCTTGCAGTATTTTGAGACCTGCATCCATTCCCAATCCACGCCGCGACGAAAACGAACTGCGGTTGGCTTTGTCAAACGACGACTTGAATATGTAGTTGATGCCCAACGACTTGCACAGTTTTTTGAGCGTGTTTGCCACGAGCAACGACATCTCTAAACTTTCTACTACACAAGGTCCCGCAATGAGACACAAAGGCTGCCCTGTGCCCACACTAAACCGATTGGCAATGTTGACGGGCGTTACAGGGGGAATGATGGAATGAGTTGTACGCATTTTTTTTCTTTTTGAGTGAGTTAAAAATATATTTTTACATTTTGCTATTTACTTATTTTACTGAGTATCTACGGTTTCTTTTTTTTGTTCATCGCTTGCTGTCGCTGCTGTTGTGGCTGCCATAGGCACATCCACATCATCCACTATGGCAGGTTTTTTCTTTTTAATGGCTGCTACCGGCGGTGTGTTGGTTATAGAAAATTTTTCTTGGATGTCTTTGCTGCTTTTTTTGTTGCTATTTTTTGCACCAGACGGACGCCTTACAATTTTATCATTGTCGTCGTCATCATCATCCAATGTAGGTGTTCCATAGTAGGCTTCATTGTCTATTCCGTCATCATCGGCATCCACTATTACCTCGTCTTTGCTTTGATATAATTCTACTTTTCCTAATGCTTTTTTGGTGGCTTTTTCTTGTCGCTCCTGTTCTCTTTTTATTTTTTTTTCGATGAGTTCTACATCTTTTGCGGTGGCTTTTTTATTTCTTTCTCGTTCTTTTTGTTCCTTTTTTTTTTGTGCCTCTAAGTATTCATCTCTTTTTTTTCTCTCTCGCTCTATCTCTTCTTTTTTTTTTGCAGTCTCTTTTTTTATCATACGTTCGTGCTTGCTACAATAGCGGCCGCTGTCTGCTTTTTTGTTGGGGCATCGCTTTCCGTTGGATAAGGCGTATAGGCATTGTTCGCTGATTTTTTTTGTATCCTTGTAGTTGACATCATCTTTTGGCAATGCAAAAAAATCATCCATAGAAACTGCTTCCGCCTTTTGTTTTTTTGTTACAGCATATACTTGTTGAGAATAACTCCATCCCAACAAAAAACAAGTACATAAAATAAGCCGTAACATTTTTATTTTTTATAATTTAAATAGGTTCTCCTATCAACGTTGCCGAAGTGCAACGTATAATTTTTGTTTGTACATAATCTCCTATTTTGTAATGCAGTTGCGGAAAAACAACTACGTGGTTTTGTGACGTTCGCCCAAAAAATTGCTGTTTTGATTTTTTGGAAACGCCCTCTACCAATACCTCATAGGTTTGTCCCACACATTGCTGTTTGCTTTGCAACGATAATTTATTTTGCAGAGCAATAATTTCGTTCAACCGGCGCGTTTTTGTTTCGTTGCCAACGTCATCTTTGAGTGTGCGGGCGGCTTTGGTGTTGGGGCGCTCGGAGTACATAAACATATAGGCAAAATCATAGCCCACCTCTCGCATCAGTTGCAGAGTTTGCCGGTGGTCATCTTCGGTTTCGGTGCAAAAGCCGGCAATCATATCGGTAGAAATGGCTGCAGTGGGCACTATGCGCCGTATGGCGGCAATGCGCTCCAAATAAATTTCGCGCGTATATTTGCGATTCATCAACTCCAAAACGCGGGTGCTGCCGCTTTGCACCGGCAAGTGTATGCTCTTGCAAATGTTGCTATGGCGGGCAATTGCTTGCAGCAAACCCTCGCTCATATCTTTGGGATGTGAGGTCGAAAAACGCACCCTAAGGGTGGGCGACATATTGGCAACTTTTTCTAAAAGCATAGCAAAATCAACTGTTTCGAGCGATGTTTTATCACAATAACTATTTACATTTTGACCCAATAAAGTAACTTCTTTGTATCCGTCTGTGAGCAACTGCTGCACCTCTTGCAAAATACTTGCCAACGGACGGCTGCGCTCTGCTCCGCGCGTGTAGGGCACCACGCAATAACTACAAGCATTGTTGCACCCCCGCATCACCGACACAAAAGCCGTAACGCCATTGCCGTTGTAGCGCACAGGGGCTATTTCTTCATACGTTTCTTCGCGCGACAGTTCTACATTCACAGCCTTTTGCCCGCTCTGCGCCTGCTGCACCAATTGCGGCAATTCGCGATAGGCGTCGGGTCCCACCACCAAATCCACGCACTGTGCTTCGTTCAGCAGTTTTTCTTTGAGCCGCTCTGCCATACAACCCATCACTCCAATGATGAGTGCAGGATTTTTTTGCTTCAACAAGCGCATCTCCATCAACCGTCCCCAAATGCGCTGCTCGGCATTGTCGCGCACGGCACAAGTGTTTATCAAAATCAACGACGCCTCGTTGGGCGCAGTGCATACATCATACTCCTTTTGTAAGAGCGAAACAGCCACTTCGCTGTCGCTTACATTCATTTGGCAGCCATACGTTTCAATGTACAGTTTTGGCTTCATCTCGTTTGCCTCAAAAAGGACTAATCCTCTTCTTTGTAGCGTTGCTCCAAGTTATCGGCAAGGGCGTTGTTGTGCTCCTTCACCATATTGCCAATGAGGAACATATCCACCAACGTCCACACCAATGTAATAGGCGTGCCTATTACTGCAATGGTCAAAATAAACATTGCCCAAGCAGTGCCTTCTTTGCCCAGATAAAAACGGTGCAAGCCCAGCATTCCAAAGAATAGGCAAAACGCAAAAGCCACGCTCAACGAGCGTTTGTTGCTTTCAAAACGGATTAAATGTGCCGCAATAGTGCTCATAATTATTTGTTTTTGAGTGTTTGTATAGCAGTTTGTATTGTATTATCAACAGGTACCAAAAATGTGTAAAATCCATTGTCGTCCAAATGTGTGCTGCGCCCAATGTAGGCTTTGATGTGAGCATTGAGCAAAGGCGTATAAAGCGACAAGCGCGTAGGCTTTGTTTCCACGCCTTGTTGAGCAGCATAAGCCACAAATGCAGGTACAAAATCATAGCGCTGGTACCTACGCTTCAATTGAGACAGGGTCTCTATTTTTTGCAATTTTGCCCTGTGCGCATCTGCATATTGCAGGGCAAATTTGTATGGCAAATTTTTGCGAAAAACGCTTTGCACAAACGGATTGCGCGTGCCCAAAGTATCCATGGCAACAAACACATCGGGGGTGATGCCGCCGCCGCCATACACTATTTTTCCTTGTGGGGTGGTGTATTGCAGCGATTTGTTTTGCACAATGCTATCACTATTAGTCATTTCGCCGTGCTCGTAGCGGTGCACCAATTCGCCGTAGTACTCCTCTTCGCTCGCGGTGTAGGGGCGTTGGATGCAGCGTCCGGTGGGCGTATAATAGCGTGCCACCGTGAGCCTAATGCCCGACCCATCGTTGAAATTGATAGGCTCTTGCACAAGCCCTTTGCCAAACGAGCGGCGGCCAATTACCCAGCCGCGGTCGTTGTCTTGTATGGCGCCTGCCACAATTTCGCTGGCAGAGGCAGAGCCTTCGTCAATGAGCACTGCCAACGGAACAGACGACAAATTGCCTTTACCATCAGCAATAAAATTATGACGTGGACGCATTTTGCCTTCGGTGTAAACCAACAGCGTACCTTTTTCAAAAAATTCATTTGCTACATCAAAGGCTTGGTCCAAAAATCCGCCTGTGTTGCCGCGCAAATCCAACACCAAACTTTGCATTGTATTGCCCGCTTGCAAACGCTCTACGGCACTCATAAATTCGGCATGAGTGGTGCGCGAAAATTGGCTCAGTTTGATGTAACCTATCTGCGAATTGAGCATCAATGCCGCCTCCACGCTTTTGATTGGAATTTTTCCGCGCGTGATGGTAAAAGGCAGCAAGTCTTTTTCGCCTGCCCGCTTTACGTCTATCTTCACTTTGGTGCCGCCTTTGCCGCGCAGCAGCCGCACAATGCTATCCTGCGCAACATTTTTGCCCGCCACCACACTATCGTTGATGCAAATAATTTTGTCGCCTGCCCACACGCCCACGCGCTGCGAAGGTCCGCCGTTGATGGTATTGACCACCACAACGGTATCGGTGAGCATATTAAAAGTGATGCCGATGCCTTCAAAACTGCCGTCCAATGCCTCGTTGGCATTGTTCATTTGCGAAGCAGAAATATAAGTAGAATGCGGGTCTAAGGCTTTTAATAGATGGGCAATACTGTTTTCTTCCAATGTTTTTTCGTTGATAGTATCAACATAGTTTTTTTTAATTAAATTGAGCACTACATTGAGTTTGCTCCAACGTTGTGTTACCGTAATGTCGCGCTGCAAATCGGAGTAACTAAAACGAATACCCAACACAACCCCCAGCAGCAACATTGCCACCAAAGCCAATGGAACAACTAATTTTTTTAGCGATTTGCGCATTTTTTAAAATCAAAAATATATACTTTCTGCTTCCATCTAAACACTACAAATGTAGTTGTTCTTTTGAAAAGAACAATAAAGTTTAGGTTAAAAATGCGTTTGTTTTTCAACAATTCATTTTACAAGCAAGCGTCAAAAAAATATCTTTTGCCATAAAATGCTGTAATTCAATAGTTTATCTAATTCGCTCTGCTCTTATTATTTTTTTTCATTTTCATAATTGATTTGCAAAAAAATATCTATCTTTGTTTCTCAATGTTTTTGGTAAAAAACGCTAATATAAAATTTAACCTTTCAATTAAAAACTTATGGATGCTGTTGTTATTCAAGCAAAGTTCAAAGAACTTTTTGGTGTAGAAGGTGCTGTGTACGCTTCTCCCGGACGTATTAACCTCATTGGCGAGCACACCGACTACAACGGCGGCTTTGTGTTGCCCGGTGCTATTGACAAGGCGATGTATTGCGCCATCAAACCCAATGGTACAAACAAAGTGCGCGGCTACGCTCCCGATGAAAATCCCGAAAAAGTGTCGCTCAAAAGCGAGTTTGGCTTGGCAGAAGCCGATAAGCCAAAAGAACGCTGGGCGCAGTACATTTTTGGCGTGTGCCGCGAAATGGAAAAAGAGGGCAAAAAAGTTCCCCAAGGGTTTGATATTATTATTTCGGGCGATGTGCCATTGGGCGCAGGAATGTCGTCGTCGGCAGCACTCGAAAGTTGCGTAGGCTTTGCGCTCAACGATATTTTTGGATTGGGCTTCGACCGCTTTCAATTGGCACGCATTGGGCAATCCACCGAGCACAACTACGTGGGCGTAAAGTGCGGCATTATGGACCAATTTGCCTCGTGTTTTGGCAAAGCAGGCTCGCTCATTCGCTTAGATTGCCGCTCATTGGAGTATGAATATTTTCCATTTGACCCCAAAGGTTACAAATTGGTACTCATCAACACTTGCGTGGCGCACATGCTGGGCGGCGAATACAACGAGCGCCGCGAATCGTGCGAAAGAGTGGTAGCCGCCATTGCCGCAAAACACCCCGAAGTAAAGTTGCTTCGCGATGCCAACCTTGATTGGCTCAAAGAGGTGTCCAATAAGGTGAGCGCGGTGGACTACATTCGCTCGGAGTTTGTGATTGAAGAAATTCAGCGGCTGCTCGACACCTGCGAACTGCTCAAAAAAGGCGATTATGAAGCAGCCGGACGCAAAATGTACGAAACGCACACAGGCCTGAGCCTCAAATATACCGTTAGTTGCCCCGAACTTGACTTTTTGAACGAAACGGCAAAAAAATGCGGCGTGGCAGGCTCGCGCGTGATGGGCGGCGGATTTGGCGGTTGCACCATCAATTTGGTAAAGAACGAATTGTATGACGAATTTGTGCAACGCGCCACCGCAGATTACCAACAACAGTTCAAAATCACGCCCAAAATATACGATGTAGTGATTGGCGACGGGGCACGAAAAATTGAGCAACGATAACCTGTAAGTATGGATTCACATACCCTTAGCATTATTATTTCGCTGGGATTTCTGCTGATAGGCTCTGCATTTTTTTCGGCTTGCGAAACGGCTTTTTCGTCGTTGAACAGAATCAAATTGAAAAACCTTGCGGCGCAGAACAACAAACGAGCAGCATCAACCCTCAAAATTGTGGAGAACTACGACAAAATGTTGTCCACCGTTCTCATTGGCAACAACATTGTCAATATCGCCTCGGCGGCATTGGCAACGGTGTTGTTTGTGAGTTTTTTTGGCAGCAAAGGCGTGAGTATTGCCACGCTGGTAATGACACTCTTGGTGCTTTTGTTGGGCGAAATTACACCCAAAACTTTAGCCAAAGAAAATCCCGAAAAGTTTGCTATGTTTGCCACGCCGCTGTTGCGGTGCCTATTGTTTTTGCTATCCCCCGTCAATTGGACGCTTAGCGGATGGAAAAAAATGATTATCAAATTGTTGGACATCCAAAATACACAGTCTGTTACCGAAGCCGAATTGCTCACCTACGTGGAGGAAGTGCGCAAAGAGGGCGGCATCAACGAGCGCGAAGAGGATATGATTCGCCGCACCATCAAATTTGACGACATCACTGCCAACGACATTTACACCCCCCGCGTGGACGTAGTGGCAGTGGAGGTTTCCGATTCGTTTGAACAGATAGACAAAGTATTTTGCGAATCGGGCTACTCGCGCTTGCCCGTCTATAAAGACTCTATTGACAACGTGCAGGGAATGATTTTGCTCAAAGATTTTCATTATGCCTTAGAAAAACATTCTTCCATCGGAAGCATCATGAAGCCTGTGGTATTCATCACTTCGGCGATGAAGATATACAAAATTTTGCAGATATTGCAGGACAAAAAATCGCACATGGCAGTGCTGCTCGACGAATTTGGCGGCACAGTGGGCATCCTCACCATTGAGGATATTGTGGAGGAAATCGTGGGCGAAATCTGGGACGAGCACGACGAAGTGGTAGAGAGCATCAAGCAAGTTGCCCCCGATACCTACCGCGTGCTGGGCACTGCGCACATCGAAGAAATGCTGGAACGCTTGCCCATCACCAACGGCGACGAATTGTTGAAGGAAGGCGAGCACGGCAACACCACCATTAGCAACTGGGTGTTTGAGAGCCTAAGCGGCTTGCCCAAAGAAGGCGACAGTTTTGGGTTTAAAAATGCCACCATCAGAGTGTCCAAAATCTACCGCCACAGAGTAATGGAAGTGGTTATATCTGTGCGAGACGACGACGAGGTAGAAACAGAAGACAAAGAATAAAATCTATTAGTTCCATCTATTGGATTTTTCCCAAGAAATCTTATTTTTTCAGGTGCAGATTATATGTTAAATATCCAACATATAAAGCAACTAAACATAAAAAATGTTACCAGCCCAAAAGCAAGCAACATCAATCATTCGGCGTATTTTCTGTTTTGTTGACCTACCTGGATTCGAACCAAGACAAACAGATCCAGAGACTGTTGTGCTACCATTACACCATAGGTCAATGTGCCATAAAACGCGCAAAGGTACAATTTTTTTTGTGGATTACAAAATCATTTTTTCAATAGGCATTACCAAAATGCCTTGTGCGTCTAATTTTTTTAATTGGTCAATGATTTTCCAAAAATCATTTTCGGGCAATACCGAATGTACCGAACTCCAGCCCTCTTGCGCTAAAGGCACTACCGTAGGGCTTTTGCTGCCGGGGATAACGTCAATTATTTTATCTACATTTTTGGTGGGCACGTTCAACAAAATATATTTATACTGCCGCCCTTTTTGTACTGCCCTCAACCTAAACAGTAAATCGTTGATTATCAACTGTTTATCCTCCGTCAAACCCTCTTTTTGAGATACCATTACGGCTTCGGAATGCAGCACGGTTTCTACTTCTTTTAAGCCATTGCTCACCAATGTACTGCCCGAACTGACGATGTCAAAAATGGCATCGGCAAGCCCTATAGTCGTTGATATTTCTACCGAACCGCTGATTTCGTGAATCTCTGCTGCGATGTTGTTGCTTTGCAAAAAATTACCCAAAACGCGAGGGTATGAAGTCGCTATTTTTTTGCCGTTGAACCACTTTAAATCGTTGTAAACCACAGACTTAGGAATTGCCAACGACATTCTGCATTTGCCCATTCCCAAACGTTCCACAATGTTCAAAGCATAGTTTTTTTCTTGCAACACATCCTCGCCCACAATGCCGATGTCTGCCACGCCATCATAGACACACTGCGGAATATCGTCATCGCGCAAATAGAGAATTTCCAATGGAAAATTCTTTGATTGGGCAAGCAATGCACGCCCGTGCCCACCAAATTCTATATTAGATTCTGCCAGCAACGCTAACGATTGCTCGCTCAGTCGTCCTGATTTTTGTATGGCTATTCTTAGCATTAGTCTTCTGTTAAAATTAAAAATAAGGCGACAAATTTACAAAAAATATAGATGTTAGCAAAAAAAACGATATTATTTTTGTTTTTTAAAAAAAATGTATATCTTTGCTGCGTTTTAGTTTTATTCATTTAATTTTTTGTTTTTATGACCATCTATGTAGGTAACATTTCTTATTCCTTGAAGGAAGAAGATTTGAAAGCCACGTTTGCCGAGTTTGGCAATGTGGAAAGTGCTAAAATTATTGTTGACAAAATCACCAATCGCTCAAAGGGCTACGGCTTTGTTGAGATGAGCAGTGATGATGAAGGCAATGCGGCAATTGAAGCTTTGAACGAGAAAGAAATTGGAGGACGCAAGTTGCGTGTAAACGCTGCTCGCCCTCGCGAATAACTTTTAGTTTCTTCAATGCAAAAGCCGCCTCACAAGGGGCGGCTTTTTCTTGTTATGTATGTTTGATGACAAAAACTTGCCTTCGTCAATTATGACTTTGTAGCGATTTTTTTTACAATACCACTCAACGCAAATGCGACCACAATGTACACCGGCGAAACGCCCAAACCCCACACCAACAAGGCAACGGCAATGGGTATGGCAATAGTGCGCCAGGTAACTCCTGCGGTTTTGGCAGTGCTCACCACCGCCCACGCAATGAGTGCCACCACCGCCGGACGCACGCCCAGCATCACTTTTGTGACCCAAGCCTGCTGTCCGTAGCGCACAAACAACATCGCTATGAGCAGCATAATTACAAACGAAGGCAGCACGGTTGCCAATGCTGCCACCAATCCCCCGCGCACGCCCCGCAAGCGATAGCCCGCAAACACCGCCATATTGACTGCCAACACACCCGGCGCCGATTGAGCAACAGTGAGCAAATCGACAAAGTCTGCAGCCGACAGCCATTTGCGGTGATGCACCATTTCGCGCTCCACCAAAGGAATCATAGCATAGCCGCCGCCCAAAGTGAACGCTCCTATTCTAAAAAACGACCCAAAAAGTTGTCTGTAAATCATTGATGAATCAATTACTTGCCATATCTTTTCGTTTGCTGTGCAATAACATTTTTCACTTCATTTCTAAATTTCGTTGGGGATAACACTTCAAGGTCTGCACCGTGTGAAAGAATTTCTTGCCTAAAATCATACGTGGGTTTGATGTAATACTCAAAAACAGCGTAGCCGTTTTTTGTTTCTACTTCCTTTTGCGAATGATGCAGCGGCAGTGCGCGAATGTAGTGCACCTGTTTGCCAAACACTTTGAGGCGCACGGTTTCGGTGGCAGTGCCGTCGCCTACGGTTACACCAAAACAGTTGTCAAAAAATTCTTTGCCGTTAAATTCTTTAGGCAATTTAAATTTATGGTTGGTGGTGTGCACCGCCTTTACACGGTCAAGAGCATATATCATAATGCTGTTTATGAGCGGGCTGCAGCCCACCATATACCAGCGTTGGCGAAAAACTTTAACGCAATAAGGTGCCACCTCAAAGGTAGAGGGGTTGTCCTTTTCAAAGCCTTGATAGGTAACTTCCAGCACCAGATTGTCGCGCATTGCCTCAATGATGGGGGCCAAAAAACGCTGCCCCGAAGGTATGTTTTCAAACAAAATGCGCGGTTTCAACTTGTGGCTTTCGTTGATGAGGTTGTTCACAGCAAAGGTGTTGAGCAGCCACGCACGCACGCCGCCGCCCTTTATATCATCGGCATTTTCGATGTAGTAGCGGTAGCCATCGCGCCTGTGGCACACAATGTTGATGTCAAACATATCCTCAATGGCTTTGATATGATTGTGAAACGTGCGCAACGGAATTTCTTTGCCATCGCCAATGCTGCACCGCAGCCACTTTTCGTTAATTTCATCAAAGGAAATTCGCTCTGCGCTGTAAATGGTGTCCACCAACCAGATATAGCGGTTAAATACTTCTTGTACCATAAGTTTAAGATTTCGGGTTTAAGATTTAAAATTCATTGTCCATTATCCATTATCCATTGTATTTGCCCCTCACAGGGCAAGAGATAACTTTTATTCTGAGGCTGCAAAGATAATAAAAAATTATGCCGAACTACGGCATAAGTAAAAAAGATTATACATTTCTACATTTCTTAATTATCTTTGTAATTTTTTTATGGAAAAATTTATCAAAGCATCCGGGCTGCCCATTCGTATTGCTACGCAGGGCGACAATCACGCTGCAGAGCAGGCAGTGGTGCTGTTGCACGGCTACTTAGAAAGCCTCGAAGTGTGGGACGACCTTGCCCAACAATTGGGCAAACATATCTACACCCTTGCGCTGGATTTGCCCGGGCACGGTTTGAGCGGCTCGCACCCCAGCATCAATACTATGGAATTGATGGCAGATGTGGTGCGCGAAGTGCAAGCGCAATTGGGCATCCAAAAAATATGGTTGGTGGGGCATTCGATGGGAGGATATGCCTCGCTCGCGTTTGCCCAAAAATACCCGCAACAGTTGGCAGGCTTGTGTTTGTTTCACTCTACGCCCAACGCCGACAGCCCCGAAAAACGCACCGACCGCGACCGCGAAATTGCGCTCATCGAAGCCCACAAACGCGATTTGTTGGTGCAGACCACCTTGCCCAAAATGTTTGCCCCGCAAAACCTGCGCCGTATGCAGCAAGCCATTGCGGCAATGGCAGGCGTGTTGCACTTTGTGGACAACGCAGGAATTGTAGCCTGCATACGTGGGATGAAAGAGCGCGAGGATACCGGCGATGTGCTGACATCGCTGCGAGTGCCGCTGTTGTTCATTTTTGGCAAACACGATGTGTATATCGGCTGGGAGAGCACTGCACAAGCAATGATAAAAAAATTCCCTCACGCACAAGTCGCAGCCTTAGAAAATTCGGGACATTGCGGCTTTTGCGAAGAACCCGAAGTTGCAGTGCAAGCACTATTGGATTTTGTAAAAACAGATGGAGTGAATAATGGATAATTGAGAATGGAGAGTGGAGAATTGAGAGTGAATAATCTTAAATCTTAAATTTTAAACTCGTAATTCATAATTGAAACTTGAAACCTGAAACTTGAAACTCTTAAACCATAGAAGATGAAACCTAACAATTTATGCCTACCTGCCGCGTGCTGCTTGTTTTTGTGTGCTACAATGTTTTCGTGCCAAACAGAAAGTGCGCGTTTGCGAAAAATAAAAGTAGATGTGCAAGTGCAACGCTTTGAGCAAGATTTATTTTTGCTGAACAAAGAAAATTTTGCCGAACAATTGCTGTTGTTGGAAAACAAATACGGCGCTTTTTTTACGCTTTTTTGTAGCCAAATTATTGATATAGGCACGCCCGATTCGGCTGACTTTGAGGCGCAACTGCTGGCATTTTTGCAAGACACGGTGGTGCAACAAGGTTATGCCGCCGCTCAGCGTATTTTTGCCGATACCAAATCGCTCAATCGCACGTTTACAAATGCTTTTAAGCGCTACAAACTGCACTTTGCCACCGACAGCATTCCGCAGGTTTATACTTTTGTGGCAGGCTTTAATCACTCTGTGGTGTTGGCGGATGGCGTTGTGGCAATAGGCTTGGACAAATATCTGGGCACCGATTTTGCGCCGTATTCGCAAATGGGTTTTTACCGTTATTTGTTGCGCAATATGTACCCTGCCAAAATGCCCGGCGATGCCATTCACTACATCGCCGAGCAAACCTTTGCAAGCCCCACCAATTCGTTGTTGCAGCGAATGATATGGGAAGGAAAATTATTGTACTTTACGCAACAGTTGCTGCCCGATGCGCCCGACACTTGCTTGTTTGGATTTAGTGCGCAGCAAATTAAAAGTTGTTTGGACAACGAGGCGTTTATGTGGAACGTGCTGGTGCGCGACAAATTGTTGTTTTCGCAAAACCGCAGACTGATTAGAGAAATGACCGAAGACGCACCGTTTACATCGCGATTTTCGCAACAAGCACCGGGCAAGGCTGCCAACTGGATAGGCTACCGCATTGTGGCACAATATATGCGCCGCCACCGCGACCTTACCCTGCCGCAACTGATGACCCATCACAACGCACAAGAAATTTTGGATGGGTCGGGTTACAATCCAAGGTAAATAAAAATGAAAACAGTTTTTGTTGTATGAAAAATATAGTATCTTTGTTCAAAAGATATTTCAATTGAATTTTACTAACTAAAAACTGAATACTATGTATAACCCGGTGAAAATTACAGAATCAATTTATTACGTTGGCGTCAATGAACGCCGCAAAACTCTTTTTGAAAATCAACTGCCGCTGCCCTACGGGGTTTCCTATAACTCTTATCTCGTAACAGATGAAAAAGTTGCATTGATAGACACCGTAGATGTGTGTTACTTTGATGTTTTTCTAAAAAAAATAGAGTCGGTGCTGGGCAACCGTCCCATCGATTATCTCGTTATCAATCACATGGAGCCTGACCATTCCGGCTCTATACGTTTGATAAAAGAGAAATATCCGGATGTGCAAATTGTTGGAAATGCAAAAACTTTTGAAATGATAAAAGGTTATTTTGGCATTACCAATAATTTATATGAGGTCAATGATGGTGCTATTTTAAATTTGGGACAGACAGCCTTAGAATTTTATATGACCCCTATGGTGCATTGGCCTGAGACTATGATGACCTACGCCAAAGCGGATAAAATTCTTTTTTCGGGCGATGCTTTTGGATGTTTTGGTGCGCTGGATGGCGGCGTCATAGATAACACCATCAACACCGAAAAGTATTGGGCTGAAATGAGGCGTTATTATGCGAGTATTATTGGCAAATACGGCGTTCCTGTACATAAGGCTTTAGAAAAATTGAAGCCCTTGGAAATTGCTGCAATTTGCTCCACTCATGGTCCCGTGTGGAAAGAAAATAAAGAAAAAACAATTGACACCTACAACAAATTGAGCCAATATGAGGCTTCGGCAGGAGTGGTTGTGGCTTATGGCTCAATGTACGGCAACACAGAACAAATGGCCGAAGCCGTAGCGGAGGGAATAGTGGCAGGAGGCGTCAAAGACGTTGTGTTGTATGATGTGAGCAAAACAGATGCTTCGTTTATTTTGAGCGATATTTTCAAGTACTCGGGTTTGGTCATTGGCTCGCCCACTTATATGAATGACTTGCTGCCTGCTGTGGAGGCGCTGTTGCGAAAAATAGAAACGCGCGCCATCAAAAATCGTATTTTTGCCTCTTTCGGCTCTTGCACATGGGCAGGCGTGGCATTGAAACGCATCAATCCTGTTGCCGAAAATTTGAAATGGGATATAGTAGGCTCGGTGGAAGAAAAACAAGGACTGAAACCGGAAAAATACAATGATTGCGTTTCGTTGGGATTGAAAATGGCAGAGAAGATAAAGAAATAAAACAAATCAGGCGGCAATACACTTGCCGCCTGATTCTTTTTTGAGTTCTTTCAATAGCACCTCAAAAAAATGTTTACCTTTGTATTAACCTTAAAAAGGCTAAGGCAAAACTAATAATTTATTGAGATTAGTTATGAAAAAAATATCTTTATTGTTGGGCTGTTGGATGGGCTGTGCTGTTGCTTTGTTGGCACAAGGCACAACAACAGCCGGCATCATTCCATTGCCCCAAAAATGCACCTTGCAAGCGGGTGAATTTGTGGTGAAGGCAAAAACAAAAATTGTGCTCAATCCCAACAACGCACAGATGCAAAAGGCTGTAACGGTGATGAAAGATTTGTTGAAAACCGCTGCCGGTTTTGCTTTGCCTGTAAGCAAAAAAGCCACTGACCGCAACGTCATCATTTGCACGCTCAACCCCAATTTGAAGCACGATGAGGCGTACAAACTTTGGGTGCAAAAAGACAAAATTACGATTGAAGCCAAGACCCCGCACGGTGTTTTTTATGCTATGCAAACCTTGCGTCAATTATTGCCGCCCGCTATCGAAAAAAAGACTGTGCAATCTGCCGTCAAGTGGACTATTCCCTGCCTCGAAATTGAGGACGCGCCGCGCTACAACTATCGCGGGCTGCATCTTGATGTGGGTCGTCATTTTATGACCCAACAAGAGGTTATGCGCTACATCGATTTGTTGGCTTACCACAAAATGAACATCTTTCATTGGCATCTCACCGACGACCAAGGCTGGCGCATTGAAATCAAAAAGTATCCAAAATTGACCAAAGTGGGTGCGTGGCGCGAACAGACCAAAGAGCGTACCGGCGAGTTGGACTCTGCCGGCAAATACATTGCCCATTGGGATAACCGACCTCACGGAGGTTTTTACACGCAGGCGGAGGTCAAAGAAGTAATTGCCTACGCTCAAAAGCGCTTCGTTACGGTCATACCGGAAATTGATATGCCCGGACACTCGCTGGCAGCCTTGGCGGCGTATCCCAAGTTCTCTTGCTCAGGCGGTCCCTTTAGGGTAGAAGGGCAGTGGGGAATTTTTGAAGATATTTTTTGTGCAGGTCAAGACGCCACCTTTGCTTTTTTGGAAGATATTTTGACAGAAATCATAGCCATTTTTCCTTCACCGTATATTCACATTGGCGGCGACGAAGTCCCCAAAACTCGTTGGGAACGCTGCCACGCCTGCCAAACGCGAATGAAAGAACTTGGTATCAAAGGTGAGCACCAACTGCAATCGTATTTTATTACGCGCATCTCAATGTTTTTGGCAGCAAAAGGGAAATCTGTTATTGGTTGGGACGAAGTTTTGGAGGGAGGTTTGGCACCCGATGTCATTGTGATGTCGTGGCGCGGCATCGAGGGCGGCATTGAAGCAGCCGAAATGCAGCACAACGTAATTATGACGCCGCGCCAATATGTCTATTTAGACTATGCGCAAGACGAAGCAAGCCCCGCAAAACGTGTTCTTCCGCTGCAAAAAACTTACAGTTACGACCCCACGCCCGTAGAGTTAACGCCCGAAGAGGCACAGTATATTTTGGGCGTTCAGGGTAATGTGTGGACAGAGCACATCCCCACTTTTGAGCGTGTGTTGTATATGGCATTCCCACGCGCAGCGGCAATTGCCGAGGTGGGCTGGACACAAAAAGAGCAGAAGAATTTTGACAATTTCAAACTACGCTTGCAACAGATAGCAGCGCATTACGACGCTATGGGAATACAGTATTATCAACCGTAAACGCCACTCTAATTGTGCAAATACGGTTTTATTCTTTCCATCAAGGCATATACTTCCTCTTTGTTGGTGGCAATTTCTAACAATTTTTGGCAGTCGTCCATTGCCTCCTGCGGGCGATTCATAGTCATATACAAATTGATGCGATAGAAGTAGGACGTAGGCTCTGCGGGCATTTTGGCAATCACTGCGCTAATGTCTTCCAGCGCACCTTGTTTGTCGCCGCGTTTTATTTTTTCATCAAAACTGATTGCAAGTTGTTGTATTTGGGCGCGTTGGCGCATATCTTCAATAGCATTTTTAGAAGCATTGACTATGGGCACAATATCTTTGTCCTTCATAAAAAATGTTGTGAATGCAGGCGTAGCCTCTGTTGCCCGCATATACCATTCTGCCGAATCGAGATTGTTTTGCAAAATAAAATAGCGGCATTTGCCCAACAGACCATCAAAATCGTTGGGTGCCATCCGCAGGGCTGCATTGAAATGCGCCAATGCTTCGTCGTAACGGTCGTAGTAGAGCAAAATTTTTCCGGCGGCGGTAAACACTTCCGGGTGCAAATGTTTGACCCGCATTCCGCGTTGTGCCAATGCTAATGCTTGCTCATAATTCCGGTTCAAAATATGCTGCGAAGCCAATTTTTCGTAAGGCTCAGAGTAGTCGGGGTACAAAGCGAGATAGCGCGAAAACAAAGTTACGCCATCGTGCCACAACCGGCTCATAGCGCGTGCTTGGTACGAAAACAAAAGTGCTATCACAGCAACAGCCGCAATGTAGCGACGGCAAAATATACTTTTGATGGACACCGAAGTCTGTTTCATCTCCCATTGCGCCGCTATTTTGGCTAACAAAAAACATAGCCCCACACAAGGCAAATAGATATATCGGTCGTTGGCAATGCCGCCGCCAATGGGCACTATTTGCAGCGTAAAAAATATGGTGATGACATAAAAACCAAAAGCAAAAATCAAGTGTTTGCGCCACGTTTTGCTCCTCCAAATCCAAATCACAATAGCCAGCAGCACTAACGGCGACAGCCAATAGGGTAGAGGTATATCGCTGTCAAACATTACAGGGTGCGGGTAGGCGGGCGATAGGTTGATGGGAAAAATAAATTTGACAATGTAAAAAGCGGCAGAATAAGTAACGTACAAATAGCCTGCAATGGTTTTAAATTTATCTAAGGCAGAGCCTACATCCATTATCTGGTGCGACCTGCGAGAGATGACCAATAGCCCCAATGCCAACGAAACAATAAAAAACGGCAACTTTTCAACTATCAACTGCCGCGTGCTAAGGCTTTGATTTTGCCCATTGCCGCTTGATTTTTTGGTCATTTGATAGTTGTAATAATCCAACCACAGCAAGGCAATGGGCAAGGTTACAGCAGTAACTTTGGACAAGCCCGACAGCACAAAAAACAAAAAAGTGAGTGCAATAAATTTGAATGGGCGGCCGCGTAAAATGTAGTAATAGTAGGCAATGAGCGCGCTCAAATAGAAAGTAGTGTAGAGCAATTCACCACGCGCCGACACCCACGCTATGCACTCCGCCGCCATAGGATGAACGGCATATACAAGCGCTGCAACCAAAGCCCCCACACGGTTTTGGACAAGCAGCAATAGAAACCAAAACACCAACAGCACATTGGCGCAGTGCAGCAGCAGCGATGTAATGTGGTATCCCGCGGGGTTCAAGCCCCACAAGGCATATTCCACAGCGTGCATCATCTCCTTGATGGGATAATACATATCGGCGTAACTTTTGGTAAACCAACATTTCACGTTTTCCCAACTGAGTGCGCGAATGTCCTCATTTTCCACAAGGTTCACATCGTCGTCCCACATAGGCACAAAATCGTTGTGCAGGGCACTTCCGGCATAGATTGCCGCCGTGAGCAAAAGTATCAGCAGTAGGGCAATTCGGGTGGTTGGGGTGCTCAAAATGGGCACCGCAGGAAGACTTTTTTTTGTTGATTTAGTAATGGTTTTAGTGCGAGTTTTCATTTTTTGTGAATAAAAATTTGCATTATTTGCCAAACAATTCTACCTTTGTACTTTGTTTTTGTTATTTCCCACTTGGAGAGGTGGGTGAGTGGCTGAAACCAACAGTTTGCTAAACTGTCGTACTGAGCAATCGGTACCGGGGGTTCGAATCCCCCCCTCTCCGCAAGTTGTAAAGCCTTACAAACGCTATTGGTTACGTGCTTTTTCTAAGCACGTAACATTTTTTTTGCCAACAACAAGCCCTTCACCAAAGCATCCACTTCGTGCTCTGTGTTGTAGAATGCAAGCGAGGCGCGCAGCATTCCTGCTATGCCAAAATGCTGCATCACAGGCTCGGCGCACAGCGTGCCTGTGCGCACGGCAATGCCCTGCTGGTCTAATATCTGCCCCACATCCAAGGGGTGCAAGTGGTGGAGCAAAAACGAAAGTATGCCCACTTTGTGAGCCGCTGTGCCAAAAAGTTGCAGCCCCTCTATGCCTTGCAATTGCTGGGTTGCGTAGCGCAACAGTTGTTGCTCCCGCTCGCCAATATAGTCCCATCCCAGCGTTTGCAAAAATTCGATAGCCGCGCCCAAGCCAATGGCACTCACATAATTGGCAGTGCCCGCTTCAAATTTGTAGGGCAAATCGGCGTAAGTAGTTTGGGCAAAACTCACGGTCTTCACCATATCGCCGCCGCCCTGATAGGGCGGCATGGCTGCCAGCCATTTTTCTTTGGCATACAACACCCCGATGCCGGTGGGCGCATAAATTTTGTGCCCCGAAAATACAAAAAAATCGCAATCCAATTGTTGCACGTCCGCTGCGCTGTGTTGCAATCCCTGTGCGCCATCCAGCAGCACAGGCACGCCTGCACTGTGCGCCATGGCTATGATTTTTGCAACAGGATTCACAGTGCCCAACACGTTGGAAACCGCAGCCACACACAGTAATTTTGTTTTTTTGGACAACAGAGCGGGCAATTTTTCTACATCCAATTCGCCCATGTCGTCAAAAGGCAACATCCGCAAAACGGCGCCGGTGCGCTCACACAGCATTTGCCAAGGCACCAAATTGCTGTGGTGTTCCATCTCGCTCACAATAATTTCGTCGCCGGCGTGCACAAAGGTGTTGCCAAAACTGTTGGCAACCAAATTGATTCCGGCGGTGGTGCCTGCCGTAAAAATAATTTCGTAGTTTTGTTGGGCATTGATAAACCTTTGTACAGTGCCGCGTGCCGCCTCATAGCGCGCAGTGCATTCCTCAGCCAAATAGTGCACTCCTCTATGGATATTGGCGTTGAGCGTGGTGTACAGTTGGTTCACGGTATCAATGACGCACTGCGGTTTTTGCGTGGTGGCAGCATTGTCGAGATACACCAAAGGCTGGCTGCGAATTTGCTGCTGCAATATAGGAAAATGTGAGCGAATGTCCATACTATTATGCTCGGTTAGCGATGCAAAAATTTATCTATTTCTTTGCACATTGTTTCAAAAATACTGTCGATGCTGCCTGTGCCCGCCACCGACACACACTTGTTTTGCGCTTTGTAGTAATCGAAAAGAGGCTTGGTGCTTTCGTGATAAATGCGAATGCGGTTACTGATAATGCTCTTGTCTTTGTCGTCGGCACGCCCTTCCAATTGCCCTCGCAACAACATACGTTGCACCAATTCTTCTTCGGGAGCATCCAAATAAATGAGTGCCGATATTTGCAACTGCTTGTCAAGCAATAAATTATCCAAGATTTTTGCTTGTTCCAAAGTGCGCGGAAATCCGTCGAACAAAAAACCTTTGCTGTGCAAATTGCCCTCGATGCGGCTTTTTATCAAGTCGGCAACAATTTCATCGGACACTAACAATCCTTTGCCTATCAACGATTGCACCTGTTTGCCCAGTGCCGTTTCCTGCGCAATTTCGTTGCGCAACATTTCGCCTGTGGACAAATGTTCAAAACCATAGTGCCGCCTCAAAAGCGTAGCCTGAGTGCCTTTTCCGGCACCGGGCGCACCCAATAAAACAAAATTAAACATCATTTTTTTACTATTTTATTAATGTATAAATATCTCCCAAGTTGCGTCCCAGCCCGTTGTAGTCCAATCCGTAGCCAATAATAAAATTGTTGGGGATGCGCAACGCCACATAATCTAATGTATATTCTTTTTGATAAACATCGGGTTTGAGCAATAAGGTTGCTAATTTTACCGATTTAGGACTATACCTTTTCAATGTTTCCAACAGCGTGCCATAAGTTTTTCCTGTATCCACAATGTCCTCCACCACAATAATGTCGCGGTCTATCAGTATATCGCTCAAGCCAATCAGTTCGGTAACATTGCCTGTGCTATGCTCGCCGTGATAGGAGGCTAATTTTACAAACGAAATTTCGCACGGAAAACGAATGTGTTTCATCAATTGAGCAGCAAACATAAATGAACCATTGAGCACCGACAAAAACAAAGGCACCGTTTGTTGACCACAAAAATCATCATTGATTTTTGTAGCCAAATCGCTGATAGCCCGCTCTATCTCTGCATTGTGCAGCATCAACCGAAATGTTTTGTCGTGAACTTTTATTGTATCCATAGTTTATAGTTTCAGGTTTCAAGTTTCAGGTTTCATTCTCAATTCTCAACTCTCAATTAAACATTAAATCGAAAGTGCATAATATCGCCATCCTGCACCACATAGTCTTTGCCTTCGATGGCGATTTTGCCGGCATCGCGGCAGGCTGCTTCTGAGCCGTATTGGATATAATCAACATATTTGATGACCTCTGCGCGAATGAAACCGCGCTCAAAATCGGTGTGGATGATGCCTGCGGCTTGGGGTGCTTTGGTGCCCTTGGTGTAAGTCCAGGCGTGGATTTCAGGTTCGCCGGCAGTGATGTAGGTTTCTAAACTGAGCAACTGATAGGCTGCCTTGATGAGCCGCACCACGCCCGATTCCTGCAATCCTGCCTCTTCCAAAAACATTTGCCGCTCTTCGTAGGTTTCCAATTCTGCTATCTCTGCCTCCATTTTGGCAGCCACCACAAGGCATTCTGCCGCCTCGCCTTGAATGGCTTCTCGCACTGCGTCCACATAGCGGTTGCCTGTGGACACGCTCTTTTCGTCCACGTTGCAAAGGTAGAGTATGGGCTTGTTGGTCAGCAAAAACAGGTCGTGTGCAATGCGTTGGTCGTCCTTGCTTTCGGGCACAATGCTGCGTGCCGATTGTCCGCTTTTGAGCACCTCTTGATACTTGAGCAGCAGTTCGTATTGCCGCTTTGCCTCCTTGTCGCCGCCCGACTGTGCTTGTTTTTGCACTTTTGCTATGCGCGATTCTACGGTTTCGAGGTCTTTCAATTGCAATTCGTAGTCGATGATTTCCTTGTCGCGCACAGGGTTCACCGAGCCATCCACGTGGGTAATGTTGTCGTCGTCAAAGCAGCGCAACACGTGAATAATGGCATCCGTTTGGCGAATGTTTGCCAAGAATTTGTTGCCCAAGCCCTCGCCTTTGCTGGCACCTTTGACCAATCCTGCAATGTCCACAATCTCAATGCTGGTGGGGATTATCAGTTTGGGATGTATAATTTGGGCGAGTTTGTTGAGCCGCTCGTCGGGCACAGTGATTACGCCCACATTGGCTTCGATGGTGCAAAATGGGAAATTGGCTGCTTGCGCCTTGGCGTTGCTCAAACAGTTGAAAAGCGTTGATTTTCCTACGTTGGGAAGCCCAACAATACCACATTGTAATGACATTTTTTTTTACTACTTATTTTTTGAAACCTCAAAGGTACAAAAAATTTTTTATACTACATATTGCAAATGCTACAAAAAATTGGACGGCAATGCAATTGCCGTCCAACACTCTGCGTTATGGGACATTCTGCCCAGTAGGGGGACACATATTCTATTGGTTTAAATCTTTTTGCATCTGGCGTATTACATTCAATAATGGCGGAACATCATTGCGAAGGGCTGAAAATACTTTGTCGGTATCTATATCAAAATAATGATGTGCAACAATATCGCGCATTCTCATAATATCTTTCCACGCAATGGTAGGATATTGTGGCAATAATTCTCTATTAGAATGCTTGTCAAGATTTTTCAGTTCTTCGCCTACGGCAAGCAATCCCATACAAATACCATTGAGCCGAAGCATACCACCGGCAGATTTTAGCAATTCATCTATGTCCCCTATATCTGCAGTTCCATCAATCAATACGCACAACGCTTCGTTTATATGTTGCAGCGCTTCCATTGCCAATGTTTTGTCATACATAAATCATATCTTTTTTTATACGTTGAACAAAGGTCGGTCGGAGGTATTTGTGTTGGTGTACAAGGTCTACGGGACCACCCAACAAACTTTCAAGGTCATTCAAAAGTCCGCCCATACGGAATAAACTAATAGTATCTGATTCGTAATATACATCCACATCACTGTCTTCTTTTTGCTCGCCGCGGGCAACAGAGCCAAATATGCCCATCCGCGTAATGCCGTACTCGGCAGCGTGGGCGCGCTTAAAATCTTGCAACAAGCGAATATAGTCTTGGGTAGTTTGCATAAAAGTATTTTGTTTAGACTACAAAGGTACAAAACTTTCCCATTTCACAAAACATTTTCAGCGACCAACTAACAGCAACCAGCGACCAACGAGCCGCTGCTGCTCATTGGTCGCTGGTTGCTGTTAAACTGGTCGCTGACTATCGGGGCGTCCACTCCTGCGGCGTGAAATTTGCAGGCGGCGGTGTCAAGTCTGCTGCGTCGCCGGTGAGTTCCATCACAAACAATCCCTTGTTAAAGGCATAATCGCTAACATCGGTGTCTAATACGCCGCAAGCCATTGCCCCAAGTACTTTTTTACCTTTGATTTCGGCAGGCGGATACAGCATAAGTTTTTCCATACGGTCAAGGTGGTCGTCCACATCGGCTATACGATTCAAGGTATTTTTGACCTCTACTGCCATTGCATATTTGCCGTTGGAAAGCAAAATGTCAACATCCGTCAGGCGTGCGCTGCCGTTGTAGATACCTACACGTTGATAGGCGCGTTCAAAGTCGTAATTGTAATCTTTAAACTTTTCCCACATCCGTCCTGCCAGCAGGGTCTCCATAATCTCGCCGATGCGGTTGTTGAGTCCGCCGAGATTCCTGCCCATATTGACAATATCCTGCGAAACTTTTGCCTGAAACTCTTCGAGTTTTTTCCATCGCTCTCTTGCTTCGGCAGCGTCTTTTTCTTGCCGTTCCTTGTACTCCTTTTGCAGTTGCGCAGTTTCCTGCAAGATTGCCCAAACGCTCTCCGGCGTGGCTTGTGTTGATAATGTTGTGTTCATAATAACAATAATTAAAGTTATCAAATGATTTACACTGCAAAGGTACAAAACTTTCCCATTCCCCAAAACAACCACCCACAAAAACAAATCAGGCGGCAATGCACTTGCCGCCCAATTCTTAGATTACTGAACATTCAGCCTAACGAGGGATTGTTGCTTTCTACTACTAACATTTCTTTAACTTGCTCGCGCAATTGCGGCAAATCATTTTGGATAATGTTCCATACCTGCTCATCATTGATTTGATAGTAACCGTGCACCAACACGTGCCGCATAGCGATGATAACCTCCCATCGTACCTCCGTGTGTTGTGCCTTGAAAGACTTTGACAACATATAGGCAGCCTCGCCTATAATCTCCAATTCTTTCACTACTCCATAGCGTATAAAATGGTTGGTGTAATAATCCTCTGGAATTGCAACGGCAAGATTATCAATAGCCTCCAAAATATGTAGCAGACGCCCTTTATCTCTCAGCGGTTCTCTCATAAATTAAAATTTTATCGTGATTAACGCTATCTACAGCAAAATTGCATAAGTATCCATCCTCTACCAAATCTACCTTTTTGTGAAGTAAATGTTGTAAATCACACATTATACCCGCGTGGTCTAATAGTGAAATTTTACTGTTGGGCGTGTACTTAACAAGAATATCCACATCGCTACGGCGTGTGGCTTCACCACGCGCATACGACCCAAACAACCACGCTTTATCAACAGGCTGATGTTGCAAATAGGTCGCTATGGTGTGTTGTATGTGATTACGTTTCATTTGCTGTATTGTTTCTGCAAAGGTACAATTTTTTTCCCATTCCAAAAAAACACCCACCCACAAAAACAAATCAGGCGGCAATGCACTTGCCGCCCAATTCTTACTGAACCTATCTGTGTATTATTGTTTTATTACCAAATTTTGCACTCTTGCAAAATGTTTTACATTCAGAGTTGATAATGGACAATTGTGAGCAAGAGCAGTTGCTGCGATTAATAAATCCGGTAGTGCTATCAAATTGTTTTGCTCCTTCAATTCTTTATAAATTTTAACGGCTTGGTAGGAACATTTTTCATCAAATGGAATAATACTGAGTTGTCTAAAAAAGTCTATCCAAAAATCAATTTGAGCAGGATGAGCACCTACAAACGTTTCATAATGCGTCAATGCCGAAACCGCAAATAAATCTTCTTTCGCTGCTAACCGAAAGAAAAGAGTTTTTGATTTGTCTTTGGCGCGAAACAATTCTATCAATACAGATGTATCCAACAAAATCATTCTCTCCAACGGTTAAAGTGGTTATTTACTGCTAAGTAATTATTGTAATCTTCGTCAGACCACGTTGGTGCTTGTAACAATAACTCCTGCATTTGAGTTAATTGATGTACTTGTACGCCAACTTTTTTTTGCGACCACGCTCTCGTTGTGGGATAACTAATATGTGCTTGTGTTTCCATATTGCATATTTTATTGTTTTTGAAATGTTTCCGCAAAGGTAATACTTTTTTCCCATTCCCAAAAACAACCACCCACAAAAACAAATCAGGCGGCAATACACTTGCCGCCCAACACTCTGCGTTACGGAACATTCTGCCCATCAGAGAATAACCGTCCACTTGGCATAAAATGCTGTGTCACCCGTGCTGCCTGTGGCAATGCTTGTTACTACTTTACCGTAAACTGCTTCTCATTGGCACTGTACGAAACCACACTCGCCGAAAAATACACATACGCACGAACATAGTACGTACCTGCCGCAAGACCGGATAGCGTGGCTGAGCCACCTGATACTGAATAATATGTATTAAACGGAATGTTTTCAGTTGCATCGTCAATGGTAGGAGAACTATGGGTAGCGTAGCAAATACCAAGAACATATGCCTTCGGACTGCCAGAGACGGTAAAATGAATAGTCCAATCACCATTGGAAAAAGAGGGCTCGCTCATTATTATGGAGGAATTTTTACCTCCGCCGGGCATCTCTTTAATTGTACAAGCCTGAATTGCCAGCATCGCAACGATACCGACACAAAATATTATAATTGCATTCTTTACTCTCATCGTTTCATTCTTTTAAGGTTAAAATTTAATACTCATCGTCAATGCTGCACCTCCATTGACAATACCGTTTGGGTTAACGGTTGGTACAGCTGCTACCCTTATGCGCTGTGTCTTGGGGCGGCTGGTGTAACCATCTATGATATTTATCAGATACACAACTCCAGCTACAGCAAATGCCCCATTGGCTATCTGCATGAGAGTTTTATAGAGCGAATAACCGTACTCAAAGTCAGCAGTGTTACCGAGATCATCATAAAATGTGTTTGCGGTTATTGCAAGTGCTGCTCCACCAGCTAAAAATACTGATTCAAGGATTACAAATGTAACGCCTTTACCTGTTTGCCCCTTATAGAACTGTGCCAACGAAGGGATAAACGGACGCAGTCCAACACCATAATTCGTGCTTAAATCCACGTTTTTCATATCGTACCATTGATAGTCGGGGTGATTGGCAATTTGCCACAGCGTGCTGTAATACACCGTGCCGTCCTTGCATTGCTCCCAATAATTGCTGATAGGACGCGCCTTAATGGTTAGGTTGTCTTTGCTTGTGGTGTTCGTGTTGCCGTTGTTGGACGATACCTGCACGCGCAAGCCCGTTTTTTGGCTCACGTATTTTACCATTTTTTCTTCCATATTGGCTTCGGCATCTATGGCAGATGCGCCAACACCCGTAAATGCCCGCAGGTTCGATTTCGGTAACTTGTCATTGGGCAAATCCACGTTGTTTGTCCAATCGGGGCAGTTGCTGCCTTTGTCGCCCAGCGATGTGGTTTTAATCTCATCGCATTGCGCATTTGCCTGTCCGCACAGCAATAGTGCGATGGCAGAAATAATTACTGTCTCTTTCATAAATTTTTGTTTTAATGGTTTTTATTAGATGCTTTCATACTATTCGCCTTTATATTGTTTTAATTCTTCGGCTGTTTGCCTTCTAAAATCTTCGGCACGCTGCCTGATTTCTGCCTTCTTGTTTTTAGAGAGGTTGTTGGCAACAGCATCAACAATTTGCTTTTTGCTGATTTTGATGGCAGTATAACACTCTATGTCACCTTTGTCATTGACGCTCGAAAACTTTAGGCAACTGAGGGAAGTGTTGTTGGCAACCCCCAAAATGATATTGTCAATATCGCCAATCGTTTGGTCATCAACGTCTGTGCCTTGATTCGACCCCACAGACTCGAAGAACCCTTTGACTTTACCTTCAACGGCGTGTTTCATTTTCATAGCAATCATATCTTGAGCGTTTTTTAACGCAATTTTCTGCAACGACCCTTTTTGTGCCGCCGCGCCAGAAGCAAACCCTGTTGCCGCAAAGTCTTTTTCATCGTCATAGGCGGGACAAGGCGCTTCGTACGCGTCCCTAAACGGACTGCCGCCGCCCCTGTTTTGCGAGTTTGAGGCAACTTGTTTGCTACTTCCGCAAGACACTATCATTGTGCCTGCCATTACCGCCACTGCGGTGATTGTTAGATACTTTGTTCTCATAATAAATAAAATTAAATGGTTAATAAAAAAATGAATAATCATTGTCCATTGTGTAAAAAAAATTGCCTGTTATAGCCTGTAAAGGCTTTATTTTCGTAACCGTAGGTCGCAGACCTGCGGAAGGTTCGTTGTCTGAACTTTGATTTTAATATGATTTATTTGATTAAGATGATTTTATATCAATCACATAAATCATATTCAATCATATTGAAATCACAGTTCAGACATTTTCCACCTCTCCCCCTGCCCCCCTCTCCAAAGGCGAGGGGGAATGTAGCCCGATTGAGTTTACCACCACCCTGCATCGCTGCACTCTCCCCTCTCCTTTGGAGAGGGGTCGGGGGAGAGGTGGGTCGCTGGAATGCAAATAAAAAACCCGTCCCGCACGCAGTGCGGAACGGACTTTTGTATAAGGAATATAAGGCTTGCTTAGTTGAGTTGAGTTGAGTTGAGTTGAGTTGAGTTGAGTTGAGTTGAGTACAAAGATAGTGATAAATCCCTTACTGTGCAAGGATTTCCGCTATTTTTTATGAACAAGTTATTAACCACTTTTAAGAGTTTCAGGTTTCAGGTTTCAAAAGTTTCACCCCCCAGCCCCCAAAGGGGGAGTAAAGCACTGGTCTGTTCCCCCTTTGGGGGTTAGGGGGTGGTGTTTCGGCGGCAAAGGTAATAAAAGTTTTGAAATAGCAAAATAATAAATCGGAACACTCTACAAAAAATATATGTAAATAATTGCTTTACAATAAATTGAATGATTTAGCAGATAAAAAATTTCTGTTTATATTAGTTTTTTATGCCACTATGAATTACTTTTGTGTGTTTCATCATATAATTATGACACTTGAAATACTAAAATCGAAAATACATCAGGCAACGGTAACGCAAGCCAACCTCTACTATGTGGGCAGCATCACCATTGACCAAGACTTGATGGATGCCGCCGGATTGCTCGAACACGAAAAAGTGAGCGTGGTCAATGTCAACAACGGCGAGCGATTGGAAACCTACGTTATCAAGGGACAGCGCGGCTCGGGCGTGATTGCCCTCAACGGTCCCGCCGCCCGCAAATGCAGCCAAGGCGATGTGGTGGTCATTATGGCTTATGCACAAATGTCGCCCGAAGAAGCCCGCCAATTCACGCCCACCATCATTTTCCCAGATAGACTCACCAACAAATTGTTGCCCCAATGACCTTCTTCAAAAAGCATAAAAAAAAATTACAGTTTGGATTTTTCTTTGCGCTCACCGTAGTTTTGCTGTGGTTTAGTTTCAAGGATATTCAATGGATGGCACTGTGGCAGGGCATTTGCAGCGCGCATTACGGATGGTTGGCAGCCTCGGTTGGTTTTGGTATTGCTGCCTATTTTGTGCGGGCGCATCGCTGGAAACTACTCATACAGCCGCTGGGCTACTCGCCTTCGCTCAAAAATATCTACAACGCCGTTATTGTGGGCTATCTGGCAAACCTTGCCTTTCCTCGCTTGGGCGAGGTGGCGCGTTGTGCTTCGCTCACAAAATCCAATGGCGTGCCGTTCGAAAAATTGGTGGGCACTGTGGTGGTCGAACGTGTGTTTGACTTCATTTGTATGATAACGATAGCGGTGGTTGCATTCATTGTAAAAATGGACACCTTTGGCAGATTTATACAAGAAAATTTTGTGCAAAAACTGTCGCAAATATCCATTTCCACTTGGCTTTTTATTGTGCTGGGATTGTTGATTGTATTGGCTTTGGCGATATTCGCATTGCGGCAAAAAAACAATGTAGTGATTGCCAAAGTTCGCAAATTTTTGAGCGGCATCAAAGAGGGTCTCACCACCTTTGTGTATATGCAACGCAAAGGCGAATTTTTGCTCTACACCTTGCTGTTGTGGACTTGCTATTGGTTGATGAGTTGGTGGGTTTTTTACGCGATTGATGGTTTGGCGCACCTTGGCGCAATGGATGGGCTGCTGATTATGCTATTGGGCAGTTTTGGAGTTGTGGCTCCCACCAACGGCGGATTGGGCGCCTTTCACGCCATTATCAAATTGGGAATGCCGTTTTTGTTTGGTGCCTCGGTTGCCGACTCTCTTCTCTATGCCACGCTGGCACACGAATCACAGATGTTGTTCGTTATCATTTTGGGCTTCATTGCCTATTGGCAAGTGTTTGTCAAAAAAACTATAAAAACAAATGCAAACTCGTTGAAATGAATTGTTTTTGCATAAAATGCCGAATAAAAAATGCTATTTGTAAACAAAAATGTACTTTTTTATGAAACACAAAACAATCAAATTTATTATATTTTCTTTTGCGTTTTTTGCAATAACATTTAGTGCCAAATCACAAGTAGCGGAAGTAGATGTTATTGAAGTAAAAACTAACTTTTGGGGTTCGCGCGTCTATTGGGGTGGAAATTTACTCAATCTGTACCAACTCAATGATATGTTGCAGATAGAACCTTTGGCGGCGGAGGCATTTAAAAACTATAAAAAAAATATGATACTTGCAGGAACACTTGCATACATAGGCGGATTTATGATAGGATGGAGTGTCGGCACCGTCTTGGCTGACCGAGGAATGAATTGGGCAATGATGGGTGTAGGCGCAGGATTTATAGTGCTTCCCATTCCTTTTTCTACAAAATCCGTGCGGCAACTTCACGATGCTGTTGGGCTGTACAACGATTATTTGCGTCGCAATACGCCTGTTGCAACAACAGAAGTTGTTGATTCTACCCCGCCCGATGCCGTACATCTCAATGGCGATGCAGTAGTACGATGCAGCATTACCAAGGTATTGCCACAACAAATTACTTACAAATACAGTACTCATAATGGCGAATTACGTGATACTACGGTGCTTCGCAAAGATGTAATCGGCTACAAACGAAATTATTTTGACAATGCCCCATTTATGGAACTGCCTGAATTGCCCTACGATCCTTGGCGCATATCAGCGTATACAGGGGTTGGAACACGTGCTGCAAAAATTGCAGATAATTTAACTGCTGCCGACAAAAAACTCGCAGAAAGTTTAATGAACGGCTGGACTATTGGTGGTGATATCACTTATGTTTTTACAAGAAACATCGGAGTTGCCATTGCTGCTCATAATTTTAGGGCTTCTGCCTCTTATGAAACAAGGCACGTTGCCGACAACATTTTACACATAAGTCCTATATTGACGCTTTCTTTCAACAACAAAAAAGAAAAATGGTTTTTCAATTTTGGTGTAGGTGTGGGATATTTGAGATACACAAGCACACAGACACAAACTAATTATTATCCCATAAAAATAACTGCCTCCACATTTGGAATAAGTTATTTTGC
Organism: Bacteroidia bacterium; assembly: GCA_025996715.1. Lineage (GTDB taxonomy): Bacteria > Bacteroidota > Bacteroidia > Bacteroidales > UBA932 > BNTQ01. Next base: position 38,789 of record BNTQ01000003.1, read on the forward strand.
AGGAGCAGACTATAAGTTGAATAAACATTTGGCTATTAGTGCAAATCTCTATTCGGTAAGTGGAATGGCATCAACTTTTAAAGTAGATAATGGCGTAACCATAGAAACTAAAAAATTATCGGGCAAAGACAGAGAAAATCTCAGTAATCTTAGTATTAACATAGGGCTAAGAGGATATTTTAGATAATAAATTTGTTTTGCAGGTAGAACCTATGCACGTGGAATAAATCTATTATTAAAATATAATTTATATTACTTTAATAATAATTATTGCAATATAAGTATCTTATATTATATTTTATACTATCTTTGTAGAAACATATTAGTAGTAAAGTATGAAGTATAATTATTATAGAGCGTCGGACAATGAACTGCTTGCCGAAATGGGGCACAGAGTTGCTAATGAACGCATTGCTCAACGAATGACACAGCAACAATTGGCAGATTTTATTAGTGTGGAAGTTTTGACCATCAAACGGATAGAAAATGGCAAAAATTTTACGGTGCTAATACTTCTCAAGGTATTGAGAGCATTGAATAGATTGGAGGCTATTGGTGATTTTTTGCCTGCAATAGAAGTTAATCCGTTGAAAAAGCACAAAAGTACTCCCAAGCGAGTGAGATTGAATAATACTGAAAAAAAAGCATAGAAATGAGTACAAGAGCAGATATTTTTATATGGGAGCATCAGGTGGGCGCAGTAGAATGGGCTGAGCAAGACAATGTTGCAGTCTTTCGCTATCATCCTGGTTTTGTGAAGACAGGGCTGCAATTATCTCCATTGCAAATGCCGCTTGCAACAAAAAATTATGTGTTTGGTCGTAGAGAAACAGACCCCGAAAATTTTCGCGGCTTGCCGGGATTGTTGGCAGACTCATTGCCCGACAAATTTGGTAATACGCTCATCAAAGAATGGCTCGAAGCCAATCACAGGCTCACTCCGCTCAATCCTGTAGAAATGCTGTGCTACATTGGACAGCGAGGTATGGGCGCATTGGAATATAAGCCTGCCATATCCAATTTTAGCAATAAAAACGAATTGATTGACCTTGATGCCTTGAGCCAATTAGCGGACTTGGCATTGAACAACGAAACAAAATTCAAAGCCTACATCAAACGCAACCAACAAGGCTTACAAGACATATTGAAAGTGGGTACATCGGCGGGCGGCGCTCGCCCAAAAGCAATTATTGCATACAATCCTGCAACAGGCGAAGTGCGTTCGGGCAAAACTGTTTCGCAAAAAGATTTTGAACATTATCTTGTGAAGTTTGAAGTGAAAGAAAATAATATCAGTTTGTCGCACGTAGAATATGCGTATTATCTTATGGCAATTGATTGCGATATAAAAATGTCCACTTGCAGTCTTTACGAGGATGGCGAAAAAGCACATTTTTTTACCAAACGATTTGACCGTACCGATAATGGCGAAAAATTGCACATACAGACCTTGGCTGCGCTTGAACATTTGGACTACCAAGACGCATCTGCATCGCGTTACGAAGATATATTTGGCACGTTGCGGGCAATGCACTTGCCCTACAATGATAGCGAGCAATTGTTCCGTCGTATGGTGTTCAATGTAATGGCGAGAAATCAAGATGACCACGTCAAAAATTTTAGTTTTTTGATGGATAAAACAGGCAAATGGCGACTTGCTCCTGCCTACGATATGACTTATGCTTACAACCCGACAAGTAGATGGACTGCAAAGCATCAGTCATCTGTAAATGGGAAAAGAACGGATATAACTCGTGAGGATATGTTGGCTGTGGGACGTAAAGAAAACATAAAACACTCTGACAAAATCATTGAACAAATATCTGATGTAGTATCACAATGGCAGCATTACGCACAATGTGCAAAATTGGACAACAATGCTATTCAAAAGATACAAAAAGCATTTAAAAATAAATGACACTATTTTACCCCTTAAATTTGAGCATAAATTCATTGAGGTCTTGGTCGGGCGGCAATTGCAATTTTTTGCGCAAGCGGTAACGTGCTACTTCTACTCCGCGCACGGTGTTGCCCACCAATTGAGCAATTTCTTTGGTAGAGAGATTAAGGCGCAGGTAAGCGCAAAGTTTCATATCGTGCGAGGTAAGCGTGGCAAACCGCTCTTTGAGGTGGCGAAAAAATTTGTCGTGAATGAGGTCAAAATTGGCTTCAAACATCTCCCAATCTTTGGTGGACGTGAGATTTTTGTTAATTAGGTTCACAATACTTTTGATATTTTTGGCACTATCTTCTTTTTGCAATTCCTGCCGCAAGGTGAGCAGCACATTGTTTTTTTGCGTAATGGACATGGCGCTTGCAGCCAATTCTTTGGCTTTGTAAAGCACTTCTGCTTCTAATTTTTCGGTTTTGAGCCGGCTAATTTTTTGCTCCTGCAAGTTGCGCTCTTCCTGCTGTTTTTGTGATTCCTTGTGTAGCAAACGCTGCTGTTGCAAACGAAGTTGTTTGTGCCATATTTTGTAAGAAAATAAAATCAACAACAAGCCCAACGCAATGTAAGCACAAAGTGCCGCAGGAGTGGCATACCACGGCGGCAAAATGGTAAAGGTATATTGCATTTGTGCCAACACCGCCTTGGAGGGGTCAACGGCTTGCACTGCAAAGGTATATTTGCCCGATGGCAGGCGCGAATACTCTTTTTCGTAAAGTCCTACGGCAGGCATCCATTCGCTTTCCAATCCATCGAGACGGTACTGCAAACTAATTCTACCCACAGCAAGGGAGTAGGAGGGATAGGCAAAAGTAAACCGCAGGTTGCCAAAAGAGGTGGGGAGAAGGATATTTTGTGTTCCCGGCAACATTTTGCCTTCCTTGTTGTAGGCTTCCACCTTGCGCAGCAGAATAGCAGTGGGTGCCGAGGGCTGCAAAGGCAGGCTGTCCAACACGGCAAATCCGTTGTTGAGACCAATGAGCGAAGTCCCATTTTGCATTGTACCCACGCATTCGTAGGGTACGCTCAGTCTATGTTGCAGTGCTCCGTGAGGGATGCAGTGCAGGAGGTTGCAGCCGCCCGCATGGTCTATGGCAATGCAAACCAATTCATCGTTGCAGGCAATCCAATAACAATTATTGCCTATTGGAATAATTTTGTGGGCAGCGGCATATTTGCCCAAAGCCTTGTTGAGAGCGGCGTAAGGCACAATAGAATCCAGCATATCATCGTAGGTACACATCTGCTGTCCGGTGGTAAAAACCACGCGGTTGTTCACTTTGAATACCCCCACGCGAAGCGCATTGCGTCCATTGATGCTGTTGTAGCGCCGTATCTCTTTTATCTGCGTGAGGCTGCTATTGAGTTGGATTCTAAACAAACCTTTTTCGATATGACCTGCCCATAAATAACCCAAATGGTCGGTTTCTACATAACGTATAGGTTCTATAAAGTGGGGGAGGGCGTGGCTGTATTGCCACAAGCCTTGCCCATTTGGACGGCGGTACACCACCAATTGCGTGTAGGTGCTTTGCAGCAGGGCTGCGCCTTGCGGCGTGCTCACCTCGCGAAGGCAATAGCCGCCTGTAATGCTTGAAATGAGGGTAGCGCGGCGACCTTCTATTCTAAACGTGCCTGCATTGTGTCCGCAAAATAGTTGCCCGTTGTGCACCGACAAATCCCAAACCTGTCCTTGCGTTCCCGCTATCATTGTAAAATGCTTTTGTTGGCTATCGCTGCAAAAAAGCCCTTTGTTGGTGGCCAAATATAAGATGCCTTTGTGTTGGGCAATGGCATAAATGGACTCTACGTTGTCGTAGTTGCCGCGATAAAAACGTAGGTGCGAGTTGGTTTTTACGTGAGTAATGCCGTTGTCCAAAGCCAACCATAAATTGTTTTCACGGTCGTTCATCATCCCCAGCACAGTATTGTTTTGCAGGCTGTTGAACATATTGAGGTGGTAGAGCAATTGCCCTTTTTTGTTCACCGCCACCGCGCCGTTGAGTATGGTACCCAACACATACACAGAGTCCCGCGTCATCACGGCACGATTAATTTGGGCAGAATTGAGCAAAGGGTCGGCAGCGGTAGCCCAATGGCTGTAGGTGCTGCCGTCGTAAACGTACAGCCCTTTGCCTGTAACCAATAGCAAGCGGTGGGCATCAAAAGCAAGCAAGGCGTTGATTTGCCTGCTGCCTGTGAATTGCTTGCCTCCCGGCAACAACCTAAAACCTTCTTTTTCAAACACATACAAACCCTCTATGGTGGCGGCATACAAGCGATTGCCTATACATTCAAAAGCAATACAAGCGGCTGGAAAGTTAGTTACGGTTACCTTGCCGTTGTAGTAACGAAAACACTTGACAAAGGAATGAAAAAACACCTCGCCGCCTACAATAACAATAGACCAAATATCGTCATTGTGCATAGTGTTGCCATCGCAAAGCGAGTAGTAGCGAAGATACTGGGCGGCATCACGCTCCCAATAACCAAACTCCTCAAAGGTGCCGCAGTAGATGCGCTGTGAATGAGGGTCGTAGGCGACAGTGCGGATGCGGCTTCCGTGAGGTAATTGATGCAATTGCCAGCGATGCCCGTCAAATTCCAGCATCCCATCATTGTTGGCTACATAAATAATACCCTGCGCATCTTGTGTAATAGCCCAATTTTGTGCAGTTGCTTTGTAGTCTATTTGTGTGTAATTTTCGACATCGGGCACCCCAAAAATATTGTTGGCAGCCTGCGCATTTACCCCTACAAACAAAACTATAACTAATTGAAATACAATTAGATAAAAATTATTATATTTCTTCATCATAAAAAAATTTAGAACGCAGCAAAGATAGTATAATTTTTGAAATGACGTAATTAAATTGCCTATAATTTAACATTATGAAGTAGTAATATGCAGGTCAAAAATTTGGAGGGTAAAGAATAAGCACTTACCTTTACATAACTTTTTTGACTAAAAAACCCAACGTTTAAATTAGACAATTTTTGACTAAAAAAACCAACGTTTAAATTAGACAGTTTTTGACTAAAAAAAAGAAAAAATCAAAGACATAAGTCTCTGATTTTTAATGAATTAAAAAGTTATGAAAAATTTGAAAAGTTGTCTAATTTAAACGTTCCTTTAAATTAGACAATAAACTTAGACAATCAATAAAATGTCAATCACAAAAATAGTCCGGATGGTAGGTATTGCGCCGTTTAGGTGGCATAGAGGCTGCTGTCGTAAAGTGTTTGCCTTGTGGATGGTAGGATGGATGGCGGCGGGCGTGGCATTGGGGCAAAGTTCAAACATTACCACATCCGGCAGAGTTACGGATGCGCAGGGCAGTCCTGTGATTGGGGCGGTAGTGGCTGTCGAAGGCAGCACCACAGCCGTGGTTACCAATGCGGATGGCCAATACAGCATTGGCACCATAGCAGGGGCTACCCTCACTTTTTCGATGATGGGCTACGAGCAGCAAACAAAAATTGCCAATGGCAGCGAACTCAATATCACGCTCAGCGAAGACACGCAACTGATAGACGAAGTAGTGGTGGTGGGCTACGGCACGCAAAAATCCAAAGACCTCACCGCACCCATTGCAGTCATCAAGGGCGAGGAACTGAGCCGTATGAGCACTACCAACGTGGCGCAAGCCATGCAAGGCAAGGTGGCAGGCGTGCAAATTATCAACAGCGGCGCGCCCGGAGCAGGTGCGCAGGTCAAAATTCGCGGGGTAGGCTCCATTGGCGACTATGCCAAACCGCTCTACGTGGTGGACGGCACATTTGTTGAAAACATTGACTTTTTGGGTGCCAACGATATTGAGAGTATGAACGTGCTCAAAGATGCTTCCGCCTCCGCTATCTACGGCGTGCGGGCTGCCAACGGCGTGGTCATTATCACCACCCGCAGAGGCAGTTACGGCAAGCCTTCCATTAGTTACGAGGGCTACGCGGGGGTGCAAGTGCCTGTCAACATTATGCCTCTTACCAACAAGGAGCAGTACATTACAATGCTCAACGCTGCCAACGAAGGCACGCCCGACTATGTGCCGCGCAATGCCGCCGACTACCCCGTCGGCACCGATTGGTACAGCGAATTGTTGCGCCCTGCGGCTATGCACAGCCACAGTTTGGACGTGTCGGGGATGAACGAAAGCACCAACTATTCGGTGGGGCTAAGTTACCTTTCGCAGGACGGCATTATGAACGTGCCCAATGGCTACAACCGCATTAACCTGCGCGGACGCTTTGAAACCAAAGCCGCGTCTTGGCTGCGGGTGGGGGCTACCACCATTGTGTCGAACTACAATAGGCAAATTGCCAACGACAATGCTTGGTCGCAGGCATACGTCAATCCGCCGCTTTATCCTGTCTACAACGATGACAACGAAGATGCCTATCCCATCAAATTTGATTCGCCCCAACGCTACAATTATGGCAATGCCTATGGCAATCCTGTGGCTTCTGCCACTTATGCTGATAATAAGGAGAAGGGCAAAAAGGTAATGTTTTCTGCCTTTGCCGACTTCATTATCATAGACGGGACGGATAGAAAAATGAATTTCAAAACCTCCTATAATCAGGATTACACCTCGTATGAACGCAAGGAGTATCAGGCAGAAAGTTTTGTGGGCGGCTCGCAGGGTTTGCGGCAATCGGAGTTGCGCGAAACCTTTGAAAATAAAACTATGCAGATTATTGATAACTTATTGACTTTCAGCGACATACAAGGCAAACATAGTTACACCTTATTATTGGGGCAATCGACCCGAATGGAAAAAATGAGCAAATTATGGGGTAGAGCGGTGGACGTGCCGGGGGTGGACGAGCAGTCCAAGTACCTCAAAACAGGCTCCTACCGCGACCGTAGCACCGATGACGATGCCTGGGCTTACAATGGCTTGTCGGCTTTTGCACGCGGCACCTACAATTATGGCGACAAGTATTTGCTTTCGCTCACGTTTCGCGCCGATGCAAGTTCCAAATATCAAGAGAAATGGGGCTATTTTCCTTCGTTGGGTGTGGGCTGGGTGCTGTCGCAGGAGGATTTTATGAAAGGACAAAAAGTGTTTGACTTTTTGAAAGTCCGCGCAAGTTGGGGAATGCTGGGCAACGACAACATTCCTGCCAATTCCGCTGTTACCATAGGCAAGCGCGATGCCACTACTTCTGCTATTTTTAACGATGTGCTGGTGGATGGCGTGGGCGCACAAACTGTGGTACAAAATTACCTCAAATGGGAGGTAGTGAGCGAGTACAATGTGGGTGTGGATGCCGCGTTTTTGAAACGCCGCCTCACTGCCGAAGCCGATTTTTATTACAGAGTAACCGACAATGTGGTGTTCAAAGCACCTGTTGCAGGCGGCGGCGGCGCGGTGGACTTGCTCACCAACAACGGCAAGGTGCTCAACACAGGCGTGGAACTCACAGTCGGATGGGCGGATAAGATAACCAACAAACTTTCGTATCGCGCAAGTATGAATGTATCAACGCTCTACAACGAAGTGCTGCAACTCAACGGACGCGACTATCTGCCCGGCGCATCGGTGCGCGGCGGCTATGCTACCCGCACTGCTGTGGGACACCCCATTGGCGCCTTCTATGGCTACGAAGTGGCAGGCGTGTATCAATCGGCAAGAGAGCCTGGCTCGCCTGGTGCGGGCTACTTTAAGTATCTGGACAACAATGACGATGGTAAGTTGGACGACGACGATAAAAAGTATTTGGGCAGTGCCTTGCCGTGGCTGATGGGCGGCATTGATTTGGGACTTAATTATGGCAATTGGGATGTAGGCATCACCCTGCAAGGGCAAGTGGGCAATAAAATTCTCAATGCCAAGCGTATGAACCGCGATGTATATTTTGATGCCAACTACGACCTTGATTTTTACAACAATGCCTGGAGCAGGGACAATCATTCCAACACTTATCCTTCGGCAGAAGCCTATAATTCATCGCTTACGCAACAGCCCAACTCGTTTTTTGTAGAAGACGGCTCGTACTTTCGCATTCAAAACGTGCAGATTGGCTACACTACCGATAAAATAAAGTTTATTCCGCGTTTGCGGGTGTATGTGTCGGCGCAGCGTCCGCTCACGCTGTTTGGCTACAACGGCTTCAGCCCCGAAGTGGGCAGTATCCCCGAGCCAAATGCTGCCAGAGATATTTTTAAGGGCAACAGCGACCCGCTCTCGGCAGGCGTGGACAACAGCGTGTATCCTATGGCGGCGGTGTATTCCATTGGACTAAAGATTAATTTTTAATTCATAATTAAAATATGAAACATATTCTCACAAAACTATTTCGTAGCGTACTCCCCCTTTGGGGGCTGGGGGGTGTCTTGCTTTTTTCGTCTTGCGAGGACTTTCTCGACACCCGCCCCGAAGCCACTACCGATGCGGCAGGAATGGACTACGCCAAAGCCGAAAATATCTTTTTGCCGGTGAGTGCCGCCTACGCAATGATGCGCAACAACAATGCACACGGATTTGCCTATATCGGACTGTTTGAAATTGCAGGCGACGACGCCGACAAAGGCAGCGGTGCAGGCGACAATCCGCCTATGCAAGAGATTGACAATTTTTCTTATTCCTCGGTTAACGATTTGATTAACAATATCTGGCTGGGTTGCTATGATATGGTGAGCGTTGCCAATCACGCTATTCACGAAATGCCCAAGTTTGAGGCAGCCCTATTGTCTGCCGAAAATAGGCAGTATGCTCGTGAGTGCCAAGGCGAGGCAAAGGTATTGCGGGCTTATGCTTACTTCAATTTGGTGCGCTTGTTTGGGCGCGTCTATATTGCCGATACCATTTATCAAGCCGATGAATTGGCAAATTTGCCGCAACGCAGCGCGCAAGAGATTTACGATTTTATTGAAAAAGATTTGCAAGAAGCCATTGCCGTATTGCCCCAAGATTACGGCAAAGAATGGGCAGGGCGCATCAACCGATACACCGCCCTTGCGCTCAAAGCCAAAGTACACCTCTACCAAAGCGAGTGGGATTCCGTTGCCGCCTGCGCGGGCAAGGTCATTGCATCGGGCAGGTATGACCTGATGTCCAACTACCGCGATGTGTTTCGCTCCAAAGGCGAAAACAGCGAGGAGTCGTTGTTTGAAATACAAAGTTCGACACTGGGACGAAGCGTAGGCGAAGCCACCTATTTGGAATATGCTTTTTATCAAGGACCGCGCGGCAACTCGCCCACCAATATGCAGGGCTGGGGATTTTGCGTGCCCAGCCAGCCGCTCATTGACTTTTTGAACACACGCGGCGATACCAAACGCGCAGAGGTAATACTAATGAAAGCCGGTGAAACTTATGAAGGCTCACCCATCAAATTGGTTGATGGCAATCCGCTTTACTACAATGGCAAAGTATTTTCGCCGCCGAGCGAAAACACCTGGACTTACAATGGCTACGGTTTTGGCTACAATGTGCGCGTGTTGCGCTATGCCGATGTGCTGCTAATGTACGCCGAAGCATTGGTGCGGGGCGGCATCGACCCGCAGAGTGCCGCCACTGCCGCCGAAGCCCTCAATGCGGTGCGCGACCGCGTTGATTTATCGCCGCTTGCAGCCACATTAGATAACATATTGGACGAACGCCGCGCAGAATTGGCATTGGAGGAGGACAGATTTTTTGACCTTGTGCGTAGCGGCAGAGCGCCTACAGTATTGGGAAGCAAGGGTTTCACCGCAGGCAAAAATGAGGTGTATCCCATTCCGTCCAAGCAGTTGCAACTGAATACAAAAATGACACAAAACGCAGGCTATAACTAAATTATGCATTATGCATTATGAATTATTGTTTTATTTTCTAACTTAATTTTATTTTTTATGAAAAAGTTCAATGTGTGGCTACTCGCAGCAGTAGCAAGTATGGGGATGACCGCAATGGTATCTTGCGGTGATGACAACAAAACCCCAGGCGAGGAGCCTGATACTAAGGTAGATCCTTCTACCATTGCGGCAAGCAATTTGATTGCGTATTTCCCATTTGAGGGCAATGGGAACGAAGCAACAGGCAGTGGCTTAACCCCCGCCAATGCTAACAACACCGTTACTTATGTAGCGGGTGCACGCGGTCAGGCATACCAAGGCTCGGCTGCCATCACAAGCGGGTTGCTCTACAACCTGCCCGCCAGCAGCCCTATCAAAACACTGACCTCGTTCAGTTTTTCGATGTGGGCAAAACTTGTTGCCAACACAACAGCAACGACCAGCGACCCCGAGCAAATGCTGTTCCATTTGGATGGCACAGGCGATTGGATTTGGGGCAACCTTTTCTTTTTGCAGCATCGCAATTATCCCGAAAACACAGGGGATTGGAATGCTAATGTGGCGCCGATGGATGTTTATTTTTGGAAAGAAGATGCGGTTGATGCGGATGACAATCTCGGATGGAGAGGACAACGTGCCGATGGTTGGAAACTTGAGTTCACATCTTCGTGGCGGCACATCATTTGCACCTACGACGCCGCAACAAGTGAATTTCACGGTTATGTGAACGGACAGCACATTGTTAGTCACAAAAGCGGTGTAGATACCACTGTTTATACCGGTGTTAAACGTTGGCAAGCCGCAGGCGAAACTACTCCACTGGGAGCGTTGAAATTTACCGCACCACAGCACTTTGTTATCGGTCATTGGGCAGATAAGTTGATTGGCACCTCGTTGGTAGATGATGCGTGGGCAGGTGCATTCAGAGGAGGTTTGGACGAGTTTCGCATCTACAACAAAGGCTTAACTGAGACAGAAGCAAAAGACTTGTATGCAGCAGAACTTTCTCAATTGGAAGAGTAACCACAACGCAAAAAAAGGGGGCGGATACGCTATGCCGCCCTCTTTTTTTATTGGCGGCAATACCCTACAAGGTATCGGTTCAATACCCTATAAGGTATCGGTTCAATACCCTATAAGGTATCGGTTCGATACCCTATAAGGGCAATGAAATGTGGCGGTTTACGATAGTCATTTAATCATTTTATCACATTTTACCATAATCCATTATGAAACAGATATTTACATTTTTTGCGCCCTTGCTTATAGCAGGCGCAGTAACTGCCTGCGGCAATGTAGGTAGCAAGCCCAACAACGGAACCACCGAGCCGGTGGATACCCAACCCATTGTGCCAACGGACACCACGCCTGCCTTTCCCACCATCCCCGATGAGGATTTGCTGACCAAAGTGCAGGAGCAAACGCTCAAATACTTTTGGGACTTTGGGCATCCCACGAGCGGCTTGGCACGCGAGCGCAGCAGCAGCGGCGATATGGTTACCTCCGGCGGCAGCGGCTTTGGGCTAATGGCTATCATAGTGGGCATCGAGCGCGGCTTCATCCCCCGCAACGATGGCATAGAGCGGCTTGCCAAAATAATGAATTTTTTGCAGCATAAAGCCGAGCGGTTTCACGGAGTGTGGTCGCACTGGCTCAACGGCAGCACCGGCAAGGCAATGTCCTTTAGTGCCAACGACAACGGCGGCGACCTCGTAGAGACCGCCTATCTTGTGCAGGGTTTGCTGGCGGTGAAAGAATACTTCAAAAACGGAACATCAACGCAGGAAATCAGCCTGTGCGACAATATACAATCTCTTTGGGAAGACGTAGAGTGGGATTGGTATCGCCGCGATGGACAAAACAAACTCTATTGGCATTGGAGCCTCGACAAAGGCTGGATAATGAATATGCCCATTGTGGGCTGGAACGAATGCCTGATAACCTACGTGCTGGCGGCTTCGTCGCCCACGCACGCCGTGCCTCGCGAGGTGTATGAACAAGGTTGGGCAAAAAACGGCAGCATTACCACCAACAAAACTTACTACGGCGACATACGTTTGCCTATGGAAATAGAATCGCACGGCGGTCCCTTGTTCTTTTCGCACTACTCATTTTTGGGCTTGAATCCGCACAAACTCAGCGACCAATATGCCAATTATTGGGAACAGGTAACGGCGCACACCCGCATCAACTACGAGTACTGCAAGGCAAATCCCAAGGGCTACGTTGGCTACGGTGCCAACTGCTGGGGGCTTACTGCCAGCGACATCAAAAATGGCTACACCGCCTCGTCGCCCACCAATGACGGCGGCACCATTGCGCCCACTGCCGCGCTGTCTTCGTTCCCCTACACACCCACCGAAAGTATGGCAGCACTGCATTTTTTCTACTATACGCTGGGCAAAAAATTGTGGAAAGAACACGGTTTCAAAGATGCCTTTAACCTCACGCAAAATTGGGTAGCAAGCGATTATCTGGCTATTGACCAAGGTCCCATCATTGTAATGATAGAGAACCATCGCACAGGGCTAATTTGGGATTTGCTGATGCAAAACGAAGATGTACAACGAGGATTGGCAACGCTTGGTTTTACGGTAAGCGAATAATAGCAAGGGATAGCGTTCATCAGTCGGCAATCACACTGCCGACTTTTTTGTTGTGTGAGAAAGTTTTTGTAATTTTGCAAAGAATAAAATCGCGGTTGAGAAATTGTGTGCTACACAATATTTTGCAATTTAACCGAAGATGTGAGTTATGTAACCAATAGAAATAAATTATTTATGAGTAACAAAAAGAAGAAGCACGACATATTGCAGCGCTTGATGATTTGTTTAGACCAACGGGTGCGGCCATTTTCGCGCAATCAGATACTGCGCTCGCTGCGTGTGAGGGACGGTGCCGACAAGCAAAAAGTGCTGGCTGCCATTGAAGATTTGATACAGCAAGACCGCATACAGCCTGTGAGTGCCGGAATGTTGCGCATGCGGCACAAGGGCGTTGAAATGGAGGGCATATTGGATTTGAACAGCAATGGCTTTGGCTTTGTGGAAAGCGAACAAAGCGAAACGGACATTTTTGTGGCACCCCACGCGCTGCACACCGCGCAGCACAAAGACAAAGTGCGGGTGTTTGTGCACAAAACCAAACGCCGCCCCGAGGGCGAAGTCATTGAGGTGCTGCAACGTGCTCGCACCGAATTGGTGGGCGTGCTGCAAATGAGAGGCGACCTCGGTTTTGTGGTGCCCGACAGCCGCCACGTGCATCAAAATATCCGTGTGGCAGCCGACAAATTGCACAACGCACAGCACCACGACAAAGTGCTGGTGCAGGTTACAGAATGGACCGACCAAGAAAAAGACCTCGTTGGAGATATAGTGGATGTGCTGGGAAAGTCGGGCGAAAACAATGCCGAAATGCACGCCATCCTTGCCGAATACGGCTTGCCCTACAAGTTTGAACCCGAAGTAGAACACGCTGCCGCGCAAGTGAGCGAAAACATATCGCAGGAGTTGCCCCAACGGCAAGACTTTCGCGAGGTTACCACCTTTACCATTGACCCCGAGGATGCCACACGGATATTTTGATGCACGTGGCGGCTGTCGGGCACCACAAAACCGAGGTCGCCCATTGATGCGGAGGCGGTGCGCCGCGCCACCTCGGTCTATTTGGTGGACAGAGTGGTGCCTATGCTCCCCGAGCGATTGAGCAATGGCTTGTGTTCGCTGCGGCCGCACGAAGAAAAATTGTGTTTCTCGGCAGTGTTTGAAATCAACAAAAAAGCAGAGGTGCAGTCGCAATGGTTTGGCAAAACGGTCATCAATTCCAACCATCGTTTCACCTACGAGGAGGCGCAGGAAATCATTGACAGCAAAGGCAATGGCATCTTGGGCAAAGAAATGATGACCCTGCACAATTTGGCGCAAAAATTGCGTGCCGAGCGTTTCAAAAAAGGTGCTATTGCATTTGAACGCGCAGAGGCTCGTTTTGATATTGACAAGAGCGGAAAACCAATAGGGGTATATGCTCGCGAAGAAACACCATCGCATCATTTGGTAGAAGAATTTATGTTGTTGGCAAACAAAAGCGTTGCCGCCTACATTGGCAAAGTGAAGAAGGGCGAGGCACAGCGAACATTTGTCTATCGTATTCACGACAAACCCAACGAAGCAAAATTGCAGAATTTGGGCTACATTGCAGGGCAATTGGGCTACAAAGTGCGTTTTGACAAAATAGAATCCGCCGCCAAAACGATGAACACATTGTTGGAAAAAGTGCGCGGCAGCAAAGCGCAAAACATTGTGGAAACGCTGGCACTGCGCAGTATGGCAAAGGCAATATATGCTACACACAACATTGGGCACTATGGGCTGTCGTTTGCTTACTACACGCATTTTACCTCGCCCATTAGGCGCTATCCCGATATGATGGTGCACCGATTGTTGCAGCATTATTTGCAGGGCGGCAAGTCGGCAAACGAAAAAGACTACGAACTCAAATGCAAGCACAGCAGTGAAATGGAGCACATGGCTGCCAATGCCGAGCGTGCTTCTATCAAGTACAAAATGGTGGAATATATGCAGGACAAAGTGGGAATGGAATTTGATGGAGTGATTTCGGGGGTTGCCGAGCGCGGCGTGTATGTAGAAATCAACGAGGGAAAAATTGAAGGCTTGGCAATGCTGCACACTTTCAAAAACGACTACTTTTATTTTGACGAAGACAACTACCGCATCGTGGGGCGCAACACCCAAAAACACTATACTTTGGGCGATGCCGTGCGAGTGAAAGTGCTGCGCGTGAATATGGAAAAACGACAATTGGATTACGCTATTGTAAATGAATAGAATGTGTATATCGCTGGGGAGTGCGCACATTTGTTTACAACTCGATTGCATTTTGTATTTTTAAAAAATACTTGCATAATAAAAAAATAGTGTTTACCTTTGTCGCCTGATGGTACCATGGCCGAGTGGTTAGGCATCGGTCTGCAAAACCGGGTACAGCAGTTCGAATCTGCTTGGTACCTCTCTCGTTGAGAATCCCTCATGGGCACTGCCTTTGAGGGATATTTTTTGGGCAATTATGGAAGCAAAAATAATTCAATTTATAGAGCAGCATCACGTGCTCACCTTGGCTACGGTGTGCAACAATCAACCCTACTGCTGCACAGTATTCTACGCTTTTTGTGAGCAAGAGCAACGCTTTGTTTTTTCGTCCGACGAGGCCACTGCACACATTCGGCACATTGCAAAAAATCCGCAGGCAGCCGCCAGCATCGTTTTGGAAACCAAAATGGTAGGCAAAATACAGGGTATTCAGTTGCAAGGCATTGTGTATCCTGCCCTTGGCGAATTATTACCCTCTGCCGAGCACGCCTATTGGCAACGCTTCCCATACGCCCGCCTGATGAATACTACCTTGTGGATATTTGAACCCCACTGGGCAAAATTGACCGACAACCGCTTAGGGTTTGGAAAAAAACTACTGTGGACAAGGGATGCAGCAACTCACACGTTGTAAATTTGGGTGTTGCCAAATGCCAATATGCTGTCTATCATTTCTATGCGTGATTGTAGTTCAATGTTTTGCGGGTCTTCCGTCAGTGCCTTTTGGTAGGCATTGCGTGCCTCTGCCAACTGCCCTTGTTGCTGCAATTGACGACCTTGCCGGTAGTATGTTGATGGGGTTGGCATTGCGTTTTTTTGCAAAGATAGTTCATAATTCGTAATTTTTTTTCGTTTTCACAAATACAGCACGAAAAATACCTCATTGATTTTGTCAAGCCGAATTTTTTATTCGGCTTTTTGTGTGTCGTGGCATTGTCGCCCACAAGGGCGTTATCCATTATCAATTATCAAGCCGGTACTTGAAATCTAACCCTGCTTATATATCTCGAGTATTCCTTCAATCCTTGCTCTATGCGTATCAATGTATTTTTGGTAGGATTTTTTATACCCAAAGTATATTGACGCATCAGGCTTTCATTCAACCCCGACATACGCGCCAAACTGCTTTGATTGATAACACCGCTATACGCTTCCACAAACGCCTGAATATCTTGAAATACATACTCAAAATCATATTCCCTATCCATCCACGCTTGCCTTTCTTCTTTGTACAATCCTTCTATATGAAATTGCAGACCTTTGCGCAAGTCTTTTTTCAATTGTGCAACCGATTTGCGGGCTATAACATAACCATCCACCTCCGGCAAATGCGCCGAAATACCATCATTTGCCTTACTCACTATCACCTGTAGCGTTTTCATAACATTTATATTTTAATTTATTTACTCAATTCTATTTCACAAAATCTCTAAATTTCAATCCGCTTTGACGTTCCATACTTTTCAAATTATCCCAACTCACATCTGCCGACAATTTACCATCAACCGTTACCGTACGTCGTATTGTTGGGTGCTTGAATTGCCTGTGGCTTGTACCATTTTGTCTATCCAAATACCAGCCGTTAGCAACAAGTATATCAATGATTTCTCTAACTGTAAAAATTCTTTTCATAATATGGTCGTTTTAATGAAAATACAAAAGTAACACATTCTGTTACTATTTCCAAATTACTTACTACTTTATTTTTAAAAATCAAAAAAGCCCGCCTATTACAGCGAGCAGTTAAAATCCTGCCTTTTCAGGCAGCCGCTTGCTCATTGTCTTGTCCGCAGGTTGCGCTTCGCTTACCTGCGGTTATGCAAATTTACTCCCTTCGGGACTACTCCTATTTTGTAAAGCCAAATTTTAAACACTTCGAATTCGATGTGTTTAGAAATCGTGCGGGATTGAATGCGTTTGTGCTTTCGCCCAAACAATGGATTGAAACTACAAACGCCACAGAAAGAACGACTGATAAAGTTGAACCAAATCGCCATTCAACAAATGACCGTATTGCAAGAAGTTGAAAATAGAAAGTTGTTGAAATAAAAATTTATCCCCCTGCTAAGCCGAATTTGTAATTCGGTTTTTTTGTGGTTTCAGACATCCTCTAATACCTTGTATTTCAACAAAATAAAATTTTTATTGATTTTTTTTGCTACATTAAAAATTATTACTACTTTTGTCGCCGAAGTCTTTGGACTTCAATATAGAAGTATGCCTTTTTAGTTAAAATATCCAATCTTAACTACTAAATAGAGGGTATGCAACCTGCTGATTGGCGGGTTTGCGTGTCCGTTCTATACAGGTCTTGGATATACCTAACTAAAAGTGGGCTGCAACCTGCTTTTTTCTTTTTTAAATAACCCATCTCTTTTGGTTGCGAGAGGTAATTAAATCATTTTTATTATGAAAAAAATGTATTTGAGAATCGCCTGCGTGGCAATGAGTGCGGCTGTCGTGATGGCGGGCTGCGGAACAACAAAAGTTGTCGATTCTACCGGCAAAAAGGCGATTGTGAGCGACCCTTGCGAAGAATTGCAGCAGCAACAACCTGCCAAAAGAGCAGTGGGCAAAGGCACTCACTTTAAAGAGATGACTGCCCGCAACATTGCAGAGGCGCAGGGACGCGCCCAGTTTGCAAGAGCCTTATCGGCAGCCGTGAAAACGGCTACCGACGAGCAAGGGTATAGTTTTGAACTATACTCTGCTGATGCCAAAACAGGCGGTGCCGTTACCGACCAAGGCTCAAAATCCAACGACTTGGTGTCCAGCGTTGCCAACGAAGTAGTAGCCAATACTGTCGTTATCAAAACTTCCAAGTATCAACTGCCCAACGACCAATTTGAGGTGTGGGTATGCTTGGAGTACCAAAAGAGCGTGGCAGAAATGGCTGCCGAAGTTGCCAAAAAAGTAGCACAGCGCATTCCCGACGAACAAAAAATGAAAATGAATTTTGAGTTCGACAGGTATCGCGAGCGGATAGAAAAAGAGTTGGAAAAAAATCAACAATAGTTTTGTATGAAAAACTTTTCTATCAAATGCCTCATAACCCTTTGCTGTGCCTTGTGCTCGCTTACATTGCGAGCACAGGCACCGCAGTGGGTCAATGATGCTTATCGAGAAATGTCCTATCCTCGCAACGTGTTCATCACAGGTTTTTCGTCCGAAACTGTGCGCCCAGGTAACAATGTAGAGCAGATAAAAAAACGTCTCATCTTGGATGCTCAAAAGAAAATTTCGGAGAGCATTCGCGTGCAGGTAAAATCGGCTATGGACGTGCGCGACAAAAGCGCAGAGGTCAATGGGCGCACTACTATGGAATCGTACACCGACGAAGCCGTGCAAACTTCCTCTAATGCCGAAATTGTGGGCGTGAAAACCGAAACCTACTATGACCAACGAACAAACGAAGTGTATGCTTTTGCCTACGCCAACAAATATGAAGTAATTGGCTACTACAAAGCCAACATTTCTATGCTAATTGGGCAAATTGAAGGCTCGCTCAAAACGGCAAAAAACTTGGAACAAAGCAAAGAAAAATCCAAAGCCCGCCGGCAATGCGAAGAGGCGATGTCTATTTTTGCAAAAGTGCGCTATGCGCAGGATTTGCTCACCGCCTTGGATGCCGCCGACAGCGAGAGTTTGCAGCAGACAAAATCGGAAAGGTTGCGCAACGAGGCAACACAAATGATGGCGCGATTGGCGCAGGGCGTGTATGTGTATATGAAAAGCAGCGAGGATTTGTTTGGCAAAAAGGTCAATATCATTGCGGGCAAACTGAAAGCAATTTTAGCACAGAATGGTTGCAGTTTCACCGACAACGCCGCGCAAGCCGACCTCCAACTCACCCTCAGCACTACCACGCGCGAAATCAGCAACGACAACGGTATGGTATTTTGCTATGCCGATACGCAAGTTGATTTGTACGACAATCACAAAGACAAAAGCGTGTACAATGATGAAATTTCGCAAAAAGGCGGCGGCGCATCGCAGGAACGTGCAGGACGCAAAGCCTTAGAGGATGCCGCACCCAAACTTGCAGAAAAGATTATGCCGTGTATAAAGAATTAACAAAGGTTTTTATATTTTCAACATTTAAAATAAATCAAAAATGAACAAATTTCTTTCGTGCAGCAAAATTGTTGCAGTATGCTTGCTTTTGGTAGCAAGTTTAGTCCCTGCCTTTGGTAGGCAAAAAGTGGCAGTGTATGTAACGGGCAACAACAATGCGCCCGAAAACAAAATTATTGCCAGCAAATTGGTGTCTGCCATCACAAGCGATGGCTATTACGAAGCCATAGAGCGCACGGCGGCGTTTCTTTCTCAAATTCAAAAAGAGCAAGAGTATCAACAATCCGGTGCCGTTGCAGACGACCAACTGAGTAAATTGGGGCAGCAAATGGGCGTGGATTATGTGTGTATTGCAGAAGTAGTGCCTATTGGCAGGGCAGTTTTTATTTCGGCACGGCTCGTGAATGTGGAAACCGCAGGCGTGGAAACCACAGCGGATGTTACTTGCGAAAGCACACGAGACATCAACGCCATTGTAGCATCGGCAAACGAGTTGGCGGAGAAACTTGTGAACCCAGATGGGAATGTGGCACCCAAGCCAAAAGCAGCACCTGCAAATACCAGCAAAACTAACACTAACACTCACGCTTTTAGTGAAGATAATTTTTCTTATGTTAATATAGCAGGTTGTGGATGCGATATGGAAATACAATCCGCAGATTATAAACAAAAAATACTTTTGTCTGAAATTGCAAGTAAAAGAGTATCTCTTTTACCTGCGTATGGTAATAACGCATTTACAGCCCATCCAGAGGCAGTTAATTCTTTTTGTCCTGAGGGCTGGCGTGTACCAACATTATCAGAATGGGAATGTATATACAAAAATAAAGAAAAAATAGGCAATTATTCTAACCAACTTTATTATAGTTGTGAACTTGCAGGGTTGCTTGGTTTTATGGTTGCCATTGATTTTGCAACAGGGAAGCAGAAAAAATTGAAAACTGTAACGGCGGTAGCAAATATTCGCTGTGTGAGATGTAAATAAATTTTTTGATTATCGGATATTTTGCCTATTGCCCGAATGGGCGGGATTTTCATAACGCAGAGAGTTGGGCGGCAAGTGCATTGCCAGCGTAGCGTTTAGGCAAGGTATAACCTTGCCTATTACAATAATAACCATATTTTATCCTTTCACATTGAGGTTGAATTTACAAATTCAAAAAAAATACCTACCTTTGTGAATTATGCATTCTATTATCCATAATTTTTTGGTTATATTTTTGTTCGTTGTGCCATTGTCGCTGCGTGCTCAGGTGCTCACGGGCACGGTGCGCGACGACAATGGTGGTGCTGTGTCGCGTGCCACCATTTATGTTGAGGAGTTGCAAATGGGCACTACCACCGACGACGATGGCGAATTTTCGTTGCGCCTGCGCGAAGGCAACTACACTTGTGTTTTTCAAAAAGTGGGGCATAGTAGCATCACGCAACAGGTGAACGTGCCCGCCAAAGGACTTAATATAGAGGTGGAAATGCCCATCAAAACCTACGCCATACAAGCGGTGGTGGTTTCCAACAGCAAAGAAGACCCTGCCTACGGCATTATGCGTCAGGTAATTGGCATGGCACCGTATTACTCCAATCAAGTAGAATCCTACAAAGCAGAGGTTTACATCAAAGGCAGTGCCAAGGTGGACAAAATTTCGCGCATCGTAAAAACCTTAGCCAAAAAGGAACTCAAGCAGTTGGACATACAAAAAGGCACTGTACTGTTATTGGAGTCGCTCAACGAAATTACCTTCAAAGCACCCAATGATTTTCATCATAAAGTTATCTCCACGCAAAACACGCTGCCAGCCGATTTCAAAGGATTGAACACGATGAATTTTGTGCAAGTCAATGTGTATCAAACCAACATTGTGAGCCGTGATGCGTTTCGCAATTACAAATTTTCCTACGAGGGTTTTAGCGAAGACAACGGATTAACTATCAACAAAATACGCATAACGCCTCGCACCAAAAATCCGGTGTTGCTCAGCGGGTACATCTATATTTTGGAAAATACATGGCAGGTTTACAGTGCTGAGTTAGAGGGCACTGCCCCCATGGTAAAATTCAGCATCACAGGTCACTGCCATCCTGTGAAGCCCGGTATTTATTTGCCTGTAGCACTCAACTTGGAGGGCATGGTGGATTTTATGGGCAATGCTGTTACTATGAATTATCAAGTAACCATACGATATACAGAGGTTTTGGAAAACAAACTATTGCTCAATCCATTGCAACCTGCCATTGATGTAACCGTTGCTGCTGCTACAAATGCTGATGCTTCAAAAAATACTAACACTACAGCAGCAGCACTCAAGAAAAAAATGGAAGACCCGCAGCAACAAAAACGTACCGAAAAAATACAGGACTTGATGGACAAAGAGGAGTTGAGCAATCGTGATATGCAAAAACTTGCCAAACTTGTGCAGCAAAGCAGCGACGCATTGCAAGAAAAAACATTGGATTTGAGCAGCCGCTATAAGGTGGAGGTAACCGACAGTGCTCGTGCTTTGGACTCTGCCGCGTGGAATGCCCGCCGCCCCATTCCGCTCAAAGAGGAGGAGGTGCAAAGTTTGCAGCGCGCCGATTCTATTGAACACCTTTTGGATGACGACGATACGGTGTCGCACAAACGGTTTCCGTGGCTCAGTTTGATGCTTGGGCAATCCATTAACTTCAACGAAAAAAAGTCGCGGTTTCGTTTCAATTTGTTGAATGTGGACGATTTATCTTTTAATGCCGTGGATGGATTGCGCTATGGCGTAACGGCGCAATTGAGGCACACCACCCCAACCGAGCAACAGTGGCGGATTTCGGCAAATGTTGTGGGTGCATTTCAACGCAAAACATTGATGGGAAAATTTTCGACAGACTATCGCTATAACCCCCAACGTAGAGCCGTAGTCAATTTGAGTGTGGAGTGGCAAGACTTTGACTACAATTCTCAAGTACCTTTCAAAACACCCACCTATTCGTTGGCAGCCTTGCTATTTCACACCAACTATAGCCGTTTGTATGAGCAGTTTCGCGTGCAACTCTACCACGCCATTGATGTTGCCAATGGCTTTGAAGTGGCTGCACAACTCAGTTATGCCGACCGTTGGAAATTGAGCAACCACACGGATTTTGCATTCTTTTTCCCCAACAAAAACTATGCCGACAATGTGCCTTACAATGCGATTTTGGACAATGATTTTGCGTTGCACACCACTGCTACCGTTGATGTGTGGCTGCACTACACCCCCGACTATTACTACCGAATGAGAGGGCAACAAAAAATAATGGT
Organism: Bacteroidia bacterium; assembly: GCA_025996715.1. Taxonomy (GTDB): domain Bacteria; phylum Bacteroidota; class Bacteroidia; order Bacteroidales; family UBA932; genus BNTQ01. Next base: position 60,751 of record BNTQ01000003.1, read on the forward strand.
CAAATCAAAATATCCCACATTCACATTGTATTACAAAAAAGCCATTCCGCAAATTGGCGGCAGTGCAACGGATTATGACCTACTGACGTTTGCCGTGCGGCAAAAAATTCCGGCAGGCTTGATGCGGCAATGGACATACAGAGCAGAGGTAGCCGCGTTTTTGAACAATCGGGTGGTGGACTTCCCCGATTTTTACCACTTCAACATCCAGGGCTTTGCGTGGAATCACCCGCTGGCAAACAATCCCAGCAACCGCTACTATCAATACGCAACCAACCGATGGGCAGTGAGTGCCGATGTGGGACACGTTACACCATTTTTGCTGCTCAAATATATTCCTCGTTTTGACAAAACCTATTGTCGCGAAAATATCAAGTGGCACGGGCATTATAGCCCACACATAGGTTACTACAATGAATTGCATTACAGCATTAGCGAGATATTTTTGTTTATCGAAATGGGCGTTTTTGTGGGCTTTGAAGACGACAAATTTGCGGTCTTTGGTGTTGATGCTGTTATCAAATCGTTTTAGTAATAGGAGTGCAATTATTAGAAATTACTGCTAAATTATGAGCAATACTGCATATCATCCCAAAATTATTAACGACCCTGTGCACGGGTTCATTAGCATTCGCACGCCGCTTGCCTACAACCTCATTTCGTTGCCCATGTTTCAACGCTTGCGCAACATCAAGCAGTTGGGGCTTACCTATTTGGTGTATCCTGCCGCCTGCCATTCGAGGTTTCAGCACGCTTTGGGCACTATGCACGTGATGAACAAATCCGTTGAAGGCTTGCGGCAAAAGGGCGTGGAAATTACCGAAGATGAAGCCGAAGCCGCCGAGTGCGCCGCACTTTTGCACGATGTAGGGCACGGACCTTTTAGCCACGTGCTGGAATTTAGCCTGCTGCAAAACGTGCACCACGAAGACATTTCGCGGGCTACCATTGAGTACATCAACCGTTCAAAATTTATTGACCAACTATCGCTCACGCTGCAAATCTTTGACGGCACTTACCCTAAGAAGTTTTTGCATCAATTGATTTCGAGCCAAATAGATGTGGACAGAATGGACTACCTGCGCCGCGACAGTTATTTTTCGGGCGTTACCGAAGGGGCTATTGGCGTGGAGCGGCTCATTAGAATGTTCAATGTGCACAACAACGAGTTGGTCATCGAAGCCAAGGGCGTGCATTCGGTGGAGCAATTTTTGCTCGCCCGCAGGTTGATGTATTGGCAAGTATATTTGCACAAAACGGTGGTTGCCGCCGAGCAATTGTTGGTCAATATCTTCAAACGTGCACGCTATTTGTTGCAGCAATCCAATTGTAAATTGTTGATTCGCGATAACTTACAGTATTTTTTGGAGAACAACATTACCCAACAAAAATTGCAGCAGAGCGAAGTGTTGTCGCGTTTTTGGGAACTCACCGATGCCGATATTGAGAGTGCTATCAAAGACTTTCGCAACTGTGAAGATGCAGTGCTGCGCGACCTTTGCGATATGTTTTTGACCCGCCGTTTGCCACACATGGAAATTTTGGAAACACCATTTACTGCCGTGCAAATAGAGCAACAAAAGCATAGTTTTGCACAGAGAGCAAACAACGCCAACCTATTGCCCGACTACTTTGTAGGCAGCGATGTGTTGAGCAACAAGCCTTATAGTTTGACCAACAACGGCATCAAAATGCTCACTCCGCAAGGGCAGGTAGTGGACCTTTGCGACCTCTCGCAAGTGCTCAACACCACTGCGTTTTTGCAAGATGATAAAAAGTATTTTTTGTATTCTCCTAAATTCTAAACTTATGCAACTTTACGCAAAAGACATCGCAGAACATCTGCACGGCACGCTCGAAGGCGAGGCAGACACTCCCGTTACAGGATTTGCCCGCATAGAGCAAGCCCAAGCAGGCGATTTGTGTTTTTTGGCAAACACAAAATACGAAGAATGGCTCTACAAAACCAAAGCCTCGTTGGCAATTGTGAGCCGCTCGTTTGTATTGAAACAGCCTGTGAGCCTTGCTATTGTTTGGGTGGACAACGCCTATCAGGGCATTGCCGCTATGCTCGATTTGTATGCCGCGCTCAATGCAGTGCAGCGCAAGGGGCGCAAGTTGCCATCGCACGTGGCGTGGACTGCCAAGGTGGGCAAGGCGTGCTACATTGGGCAGTACGCCTACATTGCCAAGGGTGCTCGCGTGGGCAACAATGTCAAAATTTTTCCGCAAGTGTATGTGGGCGACAATGTTACGGTGGGCGACAACACCATTCTGTACCCGGGCGTGAGAGTTTATGCGGGTTGCAGCATAGGCAAAAACTGTACCATTCACGCAGGCACTGTGATTGGCGCCGACGGTTTTGGCTTTGCCCCCGACGAAAATAAAGTATATAAAAAAATTCCGCAGTTGGGCAATGTAATCATTGAAGATGATGTAGAAATTGGCGCCAACACTTGCATAGACAGGGCTACAATGAACTCTACCATTATCCGCAAAGGCGTCAAATTGGACAATTTGATACAGGTGGGACACAATGTAGAAATTGGCGCCAACACCGTAATGGCATCGGGCACAGGCATTGCAGGCTCCACCAAAATTGGCGAGCGCTGTATGTTTGGCGGCAAAATTGGCATTGCACCCCACATCAAAATTGGCGATGATGTAATGGTGGGCGCAGGCTCGGGCGTCTCCAACGACGTGCCCAACAAGTCCATGCTGATGGGCTATCCCGCCTTTGGCCACCGCGACTTTATGAGGTCGCACGTGGTGTTCAAAAACTTGTACGAATTGCAAAATACAGTATATGCCCTCAAAAAAGAGATGGAGGAATTGCAAAAGAAAGTGTAACTTGTTTTGCACAAAGTTGCAATTTTTTTTGCATATTTAAAAAGATATTGCCACCTTTGCAGCCGAAACACCACCCCCTAACCCCCAAAGGGGGAACAGACCAGTGCTTTACTCCCCCTTTGGGGGCTGGGGGGTGAAACTTTTGAAACTTGAAACCTGAAACTCTTAAAAGTGGTTAATAACTTGTTCATAAAAAATAGCGGAAATCCTTGCACAGTAAGGAATTTATCACTATCTTTGTACACCCAACACCCAACATAAGCAACCCTTATATTCCTTATACAAAAGTCCGTTCCGCACTGCGTGCGAAACGGACTTTTTATTGTTCATTGTTTATTATTCATTAAATCGTTATGGCACATAAATTAAAAGCGTGGTTGGTGAAAAACAACCTCACCCCCGACCCCACCGATTTTGCGGGGATGGTAGAAAGTTTTGGCAGCGTCGCTGCCGAAGGACTCATTGACGAATTGGTCAATGACGGTATGGAACTCAAGCGCGAAACCGTGTTGGACGTGGTTACCCGCTACAACCGCAAGTGCATTGATATGGCACTGCGCGGGTACAACGTCAACACAGGATTGGTGCACCTGCACGCCACCATCAAAGGCGTGTTTCACAACAAGACGTGGAATCCGGAGACAAACTTGCTGCACGTTAGCGTTTCGCAGGGTGCGGAACTGCGCAAAGCCGTTGCCGCCACCACCGTCGAAATTATGGGTGAGCACGCCGACCCTATTGCCCTGTTTGGCATTACCGATATGAGCAACGGCAAAATCGACGGCACGGTTACACGCGGTTTCAATGCCGAAGTCAAAGGCACGTACATCAAGATTGCGGGCGAGGACGCCGCTTGCGGCGTATATCTGCGCAATCTCGAAACGGACAATGACTTCAAGTTCCCCGCCAGCAACATTGCACTCAACGAGCCGTCGCGCTTGTTGCTGCTCGTGCCGCCCACGCTGACAGAGGGCACGTATGAGTTGCGGGTGGTAACGCAATACACGGTATCAAGCAAACCATTGAAACAACCGCGCACAGTAACGCTTGCGGTGAATGTGCAAGTGGTATAGGCGGCTCGTTTTGGCAAAGGTGCTTTGCTGCCTAAGGCAACACACCTTTGCCGCCTAAGGCAAAGCATCTTTGCTGCCTAAGGCAAAGCACCTTTGCCCCTCCTTTGTCTGAACTGTGATTTATTTGATTTGATGAATATGATTAGAGAGAAATCATCTTAATCACATAAATCATACGAAAATCAAAGTTCAGACAAAATACAACGTTCTTTGACAACGCTTTTGTTATATTAAAAATTTTATTACCTTTGCGGCATTGTTTTTTTACTCATAAAGCACAGAAAATGGACAGCGAACCGCTTACAAATGTTGATAATATCGTAAAGCATTGGGTGGAAACATCCGACGACGATTTTAAGGTGATGCTTTCGTTGCTTGAGTCAAAGCAGTATTCGTGGGCATTGTTTATCGGGCATATCGTCATTGAGAAATTGCTCAAGGCATATTATGTGAAAGCAAAATGTCGGAACGCACCGCTGATACACGACCTTGTAGTGATTGCGCAGCGTGGCGGACTTGTCCTCACAGAAGAACAACTTGACTGGTTGGAGGCAATTACCAGATTCAATATCAATGCGCGGTATGACGACTACAAACGTAAATTCTATACTCTATGCACGGCAGAATTTACGACAGAATGGGCAGAAAAAATTAAACACTTACGAATATGGATAAAAGAGAGGCTATAAACGTTGCGCGGCAATATGCACAGGCAGTAAGGACGCATTATGGAACAGGCAAAGTATTTTTGTTTGGCTCCTATGCCAAAGGCAACTACCACGAAGACAGCGACATTGACCTTGCCGTTATCTTTGGCGACTATGAAAACGACTTTGACCGCGAATTGGAACTTATGCGGTTGCGCCGCAACATAGATGCCCGCATAGAGCCGCATTCATTCCGCGCAAGCGAATTCACAGCAGACGACCCGCTCGCCTACGAGGTGATGAAATACGGCAACGAGATTGTCTAACAATATATTGCACCCGAAACATTATATCACGATAGTACCAAAATTTAATTCTAACACGTATGTAAAACACAAAAATTGAATATATAGCAAAAGCGTTTTTATTCTTGCTACTTAAATTCCACATTTAATCCCTTGCGGGGTTAAAAACAAAGTTAAGAATAAGTAATGTTCACGCAGCGTGCGTGGGCTTAACTTATTTAACTTTGTAGGTCGTGGAACACCTTAGTAGCAGATAGGTTAATCCACGTTTTTTTATTGCCTATATTGAACACAAAACAACGTAATTATTTTATTCATTCTTTTTATTCTTTAATTTAATCTTTATTTATTATGAAAAAGACAAGTTTATTCAAGTGCATCGTAGCAATGGGAGTATTGCTGGGCACAACAGCGGCGGCTAATGCACAAGCAACAAGCGGCGATTGCGGCACAAATGCCACGTGGTCGTACAACACTTCCACCAAAGTCCTCACCATTAGCGGCACAGGCGCAATGTATGACTATAGTAGTAGTTATGTGCCTTGGTCTTCATACCGCTCGCAGATAACTTCTGTGAGTATATCGGGCGTTACATCTATCGGCAACGACGCTTTTTACTATTGCAGTGGGCTAACGAGCGTAACCATACCCAACTCCGTTACATCTATCGGCAACTCCGCTTTTTTCAATTGCAGTGGACTAACGAACGTGACCATAGGCAACTCTGTTACATCTATCGGCAACTCCGCTTTTAACAGTTGCAGTGGTTTGACAGGTGCGCTAACCATACCTAACTCCGTTACATCTATCGGCCACAGGGCTTTTTACGGTTGCAGTGGACTAACGAGCGTAACCCTACCCAACTCCGTTACATCTATCGGCGGCGGCGCTTTTTCCGGTTGCAGTGGGCTAACGAGCGTAACTATACCCAACTCCGTTACATCTATCGGCAACGAAGCTTTTTACCTTTGCAGTGGTCTAACGAGCGTAACCATCCCCAACTCCGTTACATCTATCGGCAACGAAGCTTTTTACCATTGCAGTGGTCTAACGAGCGTAACCATCCCCAACTCCGTTACATCTATCGGCGACTACGCTTTTTACTATTGCAGTGGGCTAACGAGCGTAACCATCCCCAACTCCGTTACCGCTATCGGCAAGTTGGCTTTTGCCTATTGCAGCGGACTAACGAGCGTAACCATCCCCAACTCCGTTACCGCTATCGGTGAAATGGCTTTTTCCAGTTGCACAGGCATAAAGAAACTCACCATAGAAGACGGCACAACTGCGCTGTCAGTGGCAAATTATTATTATTCTATTACTACTCGTGACGAATCATTTTACAACTGCGCCATAGATACCCTCTATTTGGGCAGGAATGTCAGTGGCTCCGGTACTTCTGCATATTTTGGCACGGCACTCAAGCAGGTAACCATCTCTGATAGCGTATCGTCCATCGGTAACCACGCTTTTTCCGGTTGCAGTGGACTAACGAGCGTAACTATACCCAACTCCGTTACATCTATTGGTGACTACGCTTTTTCCGGTTGCAGTGGTCTAACGAGCGTAACTATACCCAACTCCGTTACATCTATTGGTGACTACGCTTTTTCCGGTTGCAGTGGTCTAACGAGCGCAACTATACCAAATTCCGTTACATCTATTGGTGTCTACGCTTTTCGCGATTGCAGTGGTCTAACGAGCGTAACTATACCCAACTCCGTTATATCTATCGGCGACGGTGCTTTTTACGGTTGCAGTGGTCTAACGAGCGTAACTATACCCAACTCTGTTACATCTATCAGCGACGGTGCTTTTTACAATTGCATTGGTCTAACGAACGTAACTATACCCAACTCTGTTACATCTATTGGCTACGCCGCTTTTTTCCAATGCTATGGGCTAACGAGCATAACCATACCCAACTCTGTTACATCTATCGGTGACCGCGCTTTTAGATATTGCATTGGGCTAAAGAAACTCACCATAGAAGACGGCACAGGGACACTTTCATTCGGTACGAACTCGTTGGAACTTGTTGCGCCAGATACTTTGTATTTAGGGCGTAATGTTAGCGGCATTGACAATAATAACCGCTTTGGCACGGCATTGAAGCAGGTAACCATCGGCAGTAGCGTTACAAGCATTCCCACGTATGTTTTTAGCGGTTGTGCGAGCATCAAGAAATTCACCATTGCAAACGGCAGTGGTACGCTATCATTCGGTACATCCTCTTTGAGCAGCGTTGCACCCGATACCCTATACTTGGGACGCACCCTTAGCGGCATTGACAATAGTAACCGCTTTGGCACAGCATTGAAGCAGGTAACCATTGGCAATAGCGTTACAACTATTCCTGCAAGTATTTTCTATAATTGTACAAGTTTGACCTCGCTGACAATACCTGCAAGCGTTACGAGTATTGAGGCATCTGCTTTTAGCGGTTGCGCGGCATTAAAGAAACTCACCATAGAAGATGGTACAACTGTGCTGTCGGTGAATAATAATAGTACTTTTGCCTCATTCTACAACTGTGCCATAGATACCCTCTATTTGGGCAGGAATGTCAGTGGCTCTTATGCTTCTACATATTTTGGCACGGCACTCAAGCAGGTAACCATCTCCAACTACGTTACCGCTATCGGCAACTACGCTTTTTACGGTTGCAGTGGTCTAACGAGCGTAACCCTACCTAATTCCGTTACCACTATCGGCAACTGCGCTTTTTTCAATTGTAGTGGACTAACGAACGTGACCATAGGCAACTCTGTTACATCTATCGGCGAATCCGTTTTTTACGGTTGCAGAGGTCTAACGAGCATAACTATACCCAACTCCGTTACCACTATTGGCAACTCCGCTTTTAGCGATTGCACCGGGCTAACAAGCGTAACTATACCTAATTCCGTTACCACTATTGGCAACTCCGCTTTTAGCGGCTGTACGGGCATCAAAAAATTTACCATTGCAGACGGCATAGGGACGCTTTCATTTAGTACGTCCTCTTTGAGTAGTGTTGCGCCCGATACCTTACACTTGGGACGTAATGTTAGCGGCATAGACAATAGTAACCGCTTTGGCACGGCACTAAAGCGGGTAACTATTGGCAGCAATGTAACAACTATTCCTACGTATGCGTTTAGCAGTTGCAGTAGCCTAACGAGCGTAACCCTACCTAATTCCGTTACGTCTATCGGCAGCTACGTTTTTTACAATTGCACCGGACTAACGAGCGTAACCATTGGCAACGCCGTTAGTACTATCGGCTACGAGGCTTTTAACGGTTGCACGGGCATCAAAAAACTCACCATAGAAGACGGCACAGGGACGCTTGCATTCAACTCGTACTCGTTGAACAATGTTGCGCCCGATACCCTATATTTAGGGCGCAACCTTAGCGGTATAGACAATAGTAACCGCTTTGGCACAGCGTTGAAGCAAGTAACTATTGGCAGCAATGTAACAACTATTCCTACGTATGCGTTTAGCAGTTGCAGTAGTCTAACGAGCGTAACCCTACCTAACTCCGTTACCTCTATCGGCGACTACGCTTTTAGATATTGCAGTGGGCTAACAAGCGTAAACATTGGCAACGCCGTTAGCACTATCGGCAGCGAGACTTTTAACGGTTGCACGGGCATCAAAAAACTCACCATAGAAGACGGCACAGGGACGCTTGCATTTAGTACGTCCTCTTTGAGTAGTGTTGCGCCCGATACCTTACACTTGGGACGTAATGTTAGCGGCATAGACAATAGTAACCGCTTTGGCACAGCCTTGAAGCAAGTAACCATCGGCAATAGCGTTACAACTATTCCTGCAAGTATTTTCTATAATTGTACGAGTTTGACCTCGCTAACGATACCTGCAAGCGTTACGAGTATTGGGGCATCTGCTTTTGCAGGGTCAGCACTGAGGTCGGTCATCATACCAAGCAACGTTGCAAGTATTCCCGACCAAGCATTCCAGAATTGCACGGTCTTAAACTCAGTAACCCTATCAAGCGGCATTACAAGCATTGGTGCATCTGCTTTTCAGGGGACGACACTGAGGTCGGTTACTATACCGAGCAGCGTTGGCAGCATTGGCAATAGTGCTTTTTCCGGTTGCATAGGCATCAAAAAATTCACCCTTGAAGACGGTAACGGAACACTTACGTTTGGTACAAACTCTTTGAGCAGCGTTGCGCCCGATACCTTGCATTGGGGGCGCAATGTTAGCGGTATAGACAATAATAACAAGTTTGGCACGGCGTTGAAGCAAGTAACCATTGGCAATAGCGTTACAACTATTCCTGCAAGTATTTTCTATAATTGTACGAGTTTGACCTCGCTAACGATACCTGCAAGCGTTACAAGTATTGGGGCATCTGCTTTTGCAGGGTCGGCGCTGAGGTCGGTCATCATACCAAGCAACGTTGCAAGTATTCCCGACCAAGCATTCCAGAATTGCACGGTCTTAAACTCAGTAACCCTATCAAGCGGCATTACAAGCATTGGTGCATCTGCTTTTCAGGGGACGACACTGAGGTCGGTTACTATACCGAGCAGCGTTGGCAGCATTGGCAATAGTGCTTTTTCCGGTTGCATAGGCATCAAAAAATTCACCCTTGAAGACGGTGGCGGAACACTTACGTTTGGTACAAACTCTTTGAGCAGCGTTGCACCCGATACCTTGCATTGGGGGCGCAATGTTAGCGGCATAGACAATAATAACAAGTTTGGCACGGCGTTGAAGCAAGTAACCATTGGCAATAGCGTAAGCAGCATTCCCACGTATGCTTTTTATGGTTGCACGGGCATCAAAAAACTCACCATAGAAGACGGCACAGGGACGCTTGCATTCAACTCGTACTCGTTGTACGATGTTGCGCTAGATACCTTATATTTAGGGCGCAACCTTAGCGGCATAGACAATAGTAACCGCTTTGGCACAGCCTTGAAGCAAGTAACCATCGGCAATAGCGTTACAACTATTCCTGCAAGTATTTTCTATAATTGTACGAGTTTGACTTCGCTAACGCTACCTGCAAGCGTTACGAGCATTGGGGCATCTGCTTTTGCAGGGTCGGCGCTAAGGTCGGTCATCATACCAAGCAACGTTGCAAGTATTCCCGACCAAGCATTCCAGAATTGCACGGTCTTAAACTCAGTAACCCTATCAAGCGGCATTACAAGCATTGGTGCATCTGCTTTTCAGGGGA
>BNTQ01000004.1 GCA_025996715.1 Bacteroidia bacterium
ACCCCCTACAAAAAGATATTTGTTAGTGTGGACAAGGACTTGCACCTCCCCTCGCAAATCGCCTACCACGGTAGCGATGCCCGCACTACTATTATTTCATTGGATTTGTTTGATACAAAACCCAGCAATGCCAAAATGGAAGAAATGTTGTATGCTCACGATAGAACCCCATATCAATGAAAATCGTATTAGATACGAATTGTTTGTTACCGGCGGTATTAAATCAATCTATGTATAATTGGCTATGGCAGGCATTTCGTGCACAGCGTTTTGTGCTGTGTTATACAACAGAAATGTTGCAAGAATATGAGGAAAAGTTGGCTCATTACTACTCTGTATTGTTTGCTGAAAACGTAATGAACGAAATTCTAAATGCTGAAAATGTGGAACGTGTAACCATATTTTACAAATGGAATTTGATTACGGCTGACCCCGATGATAATAAATTTGTGGATTGTGCCATTGCCGCAGGTGCGCAATACATTGTAACCAACGACAAACACTTTAATGTACTTCATCAAATAAAATTTCCCAAAGTACAAGTAGCAGATATATCTATGTTTAAGCAAATAATCACAGGACTTGGCTAAGGCACATCCTCGTTAAATTTTTGAATTACAATTTCAACCGTGAAAAAACTTCATCGATTTGTATTATTAGCCTTTGCGCCGCCGCTGTTGGCAACATTCTTTATTGTAATGTTTGTGCTGGTGCTGCAATTTTTGTGGCTCTACATTGATGATTTGGTGGGCAAGGGCTTGGATGCGGTGGTGGTGGTGGAACTCATTACCTACGCTGCCGCCAACCTTATCCCAATGGCACTGCCGCTTTCGATGCTGCTGGCATCCATTATGACTATGGGCAATTTGGGCGAGCACAACGAACTGCTGGCACTCAAGTCGTCGGGGATTTCGCTGTCGCGCATTATGTTTCCGATATTTATAGTGGCAATTTGTTTCACGTTGGGCAGTTTCTTTTTTTCCAACAATGTGTTGCCCTATACCAACCTGAAATTCACGTCCCTATTGTTTTCGGTGAAGCAGCAACGTCCCGAATTGCAAATCAAACCGGGGGTGTTTTATGATGGCATTGAGGACTACATTATCAAAGTGGATAGCAAAGACGAGGAAACAGGTTTGCTGCACAATGTGATTATTTACAACCACAGTGCCAAAAACGGCAACAAGTCATTGACCATTGCCAACACAGGATACTTGCGGGTTACAAGCAATCAGCAATACCTCATTTTTACGCTTTACAATGGGTGCGTTTACGAAGAAATGCAAGAAGAAAAAAATGCTACACCCAAATATCCATTTCGCGAAAACGAATTTGAAGAACAAGAGAGCGTCTTTGAACTCATAGGCTACGGCTTTGAACGCAGCGACGAAACCTTGTTCAAAAATAAATCGCAGATGCTCAATTTGCAACAATTGGATGTGGTGAGAGATTCACTAAGGCAAGGCAGGGACAAAAATATTGATGGCATACTCACTCAATTTTTTCGCACCTCTCATTTTGCACACAATAGAGAATTTATAGAAACAACCGGCAATGATAATACGTCTTATCCGTACAATATCACCTGCGATTCGTTGATAGCAACAATGAGTGCTGCGCAAATTCATCGTGCTGCAAAAAATGCCGTGCAAAGAGCGATGGAAACCAAAAGTGAACTGGCCACTCAAGTGGATGCCGTGAAATACGACAGCCGTCAAGTGAATATTCACGATATTGAGTGGCATCTCAAATTTACCTATCCCTTGGCCTGCCTCATATTTTTCTTTATTGGTGCGCCGCTGGGAGCCATTATTCGCAAGGGCGGATTTGGTACGCCTTTTGTTATATCACTGCTGGTATTTCTCATTTACTACGTCATCTCAATTTCGTGCCAAAAAATAGCACGCGATGGCGCAATGAGCACAGCATTGGCGATGTGGATTTCGTCATTGGTAACGTTTCCCTTTGGCGTTTTTATGACCTACAAAGCAGCCAAAGACCAACAAATTGCCCTGCCCAGATGGTATCTCGTGTTTACAAAATGGATAGGACATTTTTGGAATAATAATAAAAAAAGTAACAACAATTAAAAATTACCAATTATCAATTATGAGCAATCAAAATTCTACGGCTATTCTTTTGATGCACTGCCCCGACCAACCGGGCATCATTGCTATGGTTACCGATTTTATCAATGTCAATGGAGGCAATATCATTTACCTTGACCAACACGTTGATAGAATAGAAAATGTTTTTTTTATGCGGGTGGAATGGGAACTCTCGTCATTTGCTATTCCTAAGGAAAAAATAGAAGAATATTTTTCCACTTTGTACGCAGCAAAATACAACATTTATTTCCGCTTATATTTGACTGAATATGTGCCCAAAATGGCTATTTTTGTGTCCAAAATGTCGCATTGCATCTACGATTTGTTGGCTCGCTACACAGCAGGAGAGTGGAATGTAAAAATCCCTGTTATCATTAGCAACCATCCTGATTTGGAAGACGTTGGCAAAAGATTTGGCATTGATTTTCATATATTTCCGGTGAGCAAAGAAAATAAACAAACGCAAGAAAAAGCCGAATTGGAATTGTTGAAAAAATACAAGGTAGATTTTATTGTATTGGCAAGGTATATGCAGGTTATCAGCGAAGATTTTATCCGCCAATATCCTAACAAAATTATCAATATCCATCACTCTTTTTTGCCTGCATTTGTTGGCGCAAAACCCTATCACGCTGCGTTTGAACGAGGTGTAAAACTCATTGGAGCCACCAGCCATTATGTTACCACCGAATTGGATGCCGGTCCCATTATCGAACAGGATATAGCCTACATTTCGCACAAAGACAGCATAGAAGCGTTGATACACAAAGGGCAAGATTTAGAAAAAATTGTACTTTCGCACAGTGTCGAAAAACACATACAGCGCAAAGTATTGACTTACAAAAATAAAACTGTTGTCTTTAATTAAAATGAGCAAGGTATTCGTGGGACTTTCGGGCGGCGTGGATTCCAGCGTAGCAGCCTACATTTTGCAGCAGCAGGGCTACGAGGTGGAGGCTATGTTTATGCAAAATTGGCACAACACCACCGGCACATTGCACGGCGACTGCCCTTGGAAAGACGACCTTGCCCTTGCGCAACTCGTTGCCAAACAACTCGGCATTCCGTTTCACAGCATAGATTTGAGCGATGCCTACCGCCGGCGTGTGGTGGACTATATGTTTGCCGAATACGCACGCGGCCGCACCCCAAACCCCGATGTGCTCTGCAACCGCGAAATCAAATTTGATGCTTTTTTGGAGGCTTGTATGGTGCAGGGTGCCGCCATGGTAGCCACAGGACACTACTGCCGCAAAAGCGAGGAAACAATTGATGGCAAACCAATGTACAACCTCATTGCAGGAGCCGACGGCAACAAAGACCAAAGTTATTTTTTGTGCCAACTTTCGCAGCAGCAATTGCAACACGCCCTATTTCCCATTGGCGAAATGACCAAACCCGAAGTGCGCGAAGTGGCTCGCAGCCTACATTTGCCAACTGCTACCCGAAAAGACTCGCAAGGAATATGTTTTGTGGGCAAAGTGGATTTGCCTGTTTTTTTGCAACAAAAACTCAAAGCACAAGCAGGCGACATCATTGAAATTCCTAAGGAATACAAGCCTTGTAGCGATACCTCCAATCTTTGGGCAATGGCGCAGCCCTACACGCTCTCGCCCGCGATGGGCAAAAAAATTGGCACACACCAAGGGGCACATTTCTACACCATAGGCCAGCGCCGAGGTTTTGGAGTGGGCGGGCATCGCGAGCCGCTTTTTGTGCTGGCAACCGATGTCAAAAAAAACATTGTGTATGTGGGCGAAGGGCACGCTCACAACTGCCTCAACCACAATGCCTTACACATCAATAGCGAGGAGCAGCATTGGCTACGTCCCGACAAAATTTTACAGGTGGGCGAGCAGCGAACCTACAAGGTGCGCATTCGCTACCGCCAGCCCTTGCAGAATGCCACTTTGCACGCATTGCCGCAAGGCATTGTGATTGTGTTTGACCAACCACAACGCGGCATCACGCCCGGACAACTTGCAGGATGCAGAGCGAGCGTTGTGGGAACACAAGGCGCAGTGGCTTGTCAAGGCTGAGCAAACCGCCGCCGATATTTATGAGCGCGCCGGCATTTTTGCCGTTTTTGGCTTTGTAAAATTGCGTAACGATATCAGAAAACTCCTGCAACATCTCACGTTCATTGTCTTGTTCCAACGATTTTAATTTGATGTACAATTGCCCGCCTTCTTGTACAATGTAGCCCAGCGAGATGCACACAATACGCCCAAATTCGGCATAAATGCCGGCGCGCTCATAAATATCGGCGGCGGTTTGCTCAGCCTTGACAAGCCACTGCGCCTTGTGTTCCCACAACGCTCGCTCTGCATCCTGCAAGTTGTCAAAATTGGCATGCTGCGGCACAGTTTCAATGTCCAAAAACATTATGTTTTCGAGAGGAATAGGAGGCGTCATAATAATTAGTATTTTAAAACGTCACGTACAATGCCGGATTTACGGGCACTCGGTTGTTCCAAATTTCAAAAATCATCGAAGGAGGAGTAGGCATGCTTTTTGAGGAAGGTTGGTTGTAGCCTATGATTTCGCCTGCTTTTACGGCAGCATTTACCTTTTTTACGCCCATTCCCACCTGCTTATACACGGTAGTCAAATTATAGTCGTGTTGAATTACAATGGTCAAACCTTTTTCGGTTTTGTCAAGCGCAATCACTGTGCCGTCCAAAACAGCCACAATAGGGGTTTTTGCTTTAGGCGATAGTATTTCTATGCCAAAAAAATCGTCCTGTGGTGCAAACACACGCGACAATTCGCCAACCATAGGGGCAGAAAAATGTATATCCCGCACCTCCTGCACATTGTTGGTGGTGGGGCTTGGCAAACTTTCGGTAAGGTCTAATTTTTCGACCTGCAAGCGAAACAACGAATCTACCCTACTCTTGGCAAACATAATGCTGCGGTAGCGCGTAGCCAATGCTGTGTCGCTTTGGTTTTCAATGCTAATAGGCTCTTTGCCCGACAGGATGCGGTGAATGTTGTCGTTGTAGAGTTCCCAATACTGCACTTGTTGTTGCAGCGAATCCAAACGCAGCGCGTTGCGGATAATTTGTTCGTGCATTTTGCGGTCGGGATAGCCGGGTATGAATTGCCGCAGGGGTGTAAAGGCAATCAATGCCACTACGCCTGCAATGAGCACTATTCCTACAACGCCCACAAAACTCATCACATTGAGACGCGACAATCGCATGTGCCAAACTTCTGCATAAGTTTGGTCATTGCAAATGATAAAACGGTATTTGCTCTTCAACCTTTTGATGTATGCTTTTTGCTCTTTTGCCACGATTTTATTTTTTTAAGATTTAAAAACTCAACAATACCCAACAACTTATGAAGATAAGTTACACATCGTCCATCATCAATTATTGCAATGCTTGCCGTATGTCTTCCAGCAATCTATCAGCCTCCTCCAAGCCCACCGAAAGCCTAATCGTTTTGGGACTGACGTTCATTTTTTCTTTGTCGGCAGGCGAAAACGTGCCGTAAATAGTGCTTTCGGGGTGAATAGCCAAAGTTTTGTTGTCAAACAAATTGGTAGCCCGCTTAATAAATTTGAGGCGATTCATAAACTCAAAGCAGGCTTTGCGCGATGGCAAATCAAAAGTGAACATCGCCCCCGGATACTTGCCAAACTGCGCGGTGCTTAGGTTATAGAATTTGTTGCCGGGCAGTCCTGTGTAGTTCACAGTTTCGATGCCTTTTGCCGAACTCAATGCCGTAGCCAAATACAGGCAAGCGGATGCCGCTTTTTGAAAACGCAAATCTAATGTATCCAAGCCCAGCGTTTGCATATAAGCCGTTTGTGGGTTCATATACGCACCCAAGTTGCGATGAATTTCGCGCTTGATTTTGAAGGTAAATGCGGATGGTTGCGCCTCTCTCAAAAGATTGATTTTGGGCGATTTTGACCAATCAAAATTGCCGTAATCTATAATCAATCCGCCCAAACTTGTAGCACCTCCCGAAATGTATTTGGTGCTCGAAACAATCTCAATGTTCACACCTAATTTTTTGGCAGAAAAAGCACAAAACGGCACCACAGTGGTATCGGCAATGAGGGGCACGCCGGTGCGCGAAGTGAGCGCGGCAAGTGCCTGCAAATCGGCCACCTCCAATTGCGGGTTGGTAATGATTTCGAGGAACACAGCGCATGTGTTTTTGTCGATATTGCGTTCCACATCGGCAACATCGGTAAGGTCGCAAAAGCGGATTGATACGCCAAAATCTTTGAGCGTAGAGGCAAAGAGCGAGTAGGTGTTGCCAAACAAATGCCGCGAGGTAACTATGTTGGATCCGCTATAAGCCAATGCCATTATAGCATTGCTGATAGCCGCCATTCCCGAACTCAATGCGGTAACGCTGGCTGCGCCTGTGATAGCGGCAATTCGGTCTTCAAAAAATTGCACCGTAGGGTTGCTAATGCGAGAGTAGGTGTGGTCGGCAGTCTTACACAAAAAAGCAAGTTCCATCGCTTCGGCGGTGTCAAATTCAAAGGCAACGCTGTGATAGAGCGGAATTTGCAAGGCACCATAAGCATCTTTTTTGGGATACGGTGTCGAAAAAAGTTGTTGGTTAAATTGTGGATTGCTCATTATTAAATTATTGTTTGACGTATATTTATTTTTCCAAAAATTGTGCCAATTTTCGCAGTGCATCGGCGCGGTGGCTGATGCGGTTTTTTTCGCCGGCGGGCATCTGCGCAAAAGTTTGCGTGTAGCCCTGCGGAACAAAAAATCCATCGTATCCAAAACCTGCCGCGCCCACCTCGTCGGCAAGGATGCTGCCCTCCACTTTGCCCTCAAAAATATATTCTGCATCGTTGTAAATCAATGCAATAACGGTTCTAAACTGCGCACTGCGGTTGGGGGCATGCTGCAATTCTTGCAATAATTTGCGCTTGTTGGCTTCCATATCTCGCGGCTCGCCTGCATACCGCGCCGAATGTACTCCCGGCGCGCCGTTCAAAAAAGTTACCTCCAAACCTGTGTCGTCGGCAAAACAATTGCAGTGCAGCCGTTCGTAAACGTAGCGCGCTTTTTGCAAGGCATTGCCCTGCAAAGTATTTTGCGTTTCGGGCAATTCCGCGACAATGCCAAAGTCGGCAGGCGTTGATAGCGCTACGTTTGCGCCCAATATAGCCTTTGCCTCTTGCAATTTGTGCAAGTTGTTGGTAGCAAAAATGAGTTCCATTTGGCAGGATGTAAATTTGCTAAAACTTAATCACTCTGGGTGCTGAGGAATAAGTATAAAAGGTAGCAGTAGCATTTTTGAGATACAGCGTTTGCGTGTTGTTGTCATCAGCCGAATACATATTTTTGAGGCTGGGATAGGCTTCGAGCATACTCACCTTTGCCTCGCGCCGGTTGTCGTCCACTAATGTTGCCTCCACGCGAATCCACGTGTTGCCGTCGTAGGCACAGATTTCAACTTTGGGGTTGATGCCTATTTGCTTGGACACATTTTTTGACCTGCCGGTTTGAATGTACAGTTTACCGTCAAAAATGTGCGCCGTACCAAACGGACGAACTCGCGGCTGGTCGCCTTCTACGGTCGCCAAATAATAGGTGCCGCATTTTTTCAAAAAATCATGAACTTCTTGCATACCGTTATTTCCTTTTAAATTAGTTTGTGCACTTGCCATCATTGCAAGTGATACCGCAAAGATAGTAAAAAAAATCTTTTTCATGTCTGTTTTTGTTTTTAACGTCCACTCCTTATTTGGACAATGTGATTACGTTTCATTGGCTCTAATTTTTTGCAAAGGTACAAAATCTTTTTCACTCAACAAAAATAAAAAAGGCGGCAGGGCGGGTGCCGACTAATGCTGATGCAATTCAACAAAATACTCCGCAGAAGTAAAACTGCGCCCGCATCCCATAGGGATGCATCGCTCGGTAGAAACGTCTATACCTACGTCCCGCTCTGCATTCCGTAGGAATGCATCCTACATTTATTCTATCGCAGCAAAAAGATATTGTTCGTCATAATTTATACCAAAATCGTCTAATATCTTTTTGTATTCTTCCAAAAATGTACGCTTTGTATGATGCTGCTCTTGCTGTTCTATGTAATTTGCCACACTCGCGATTTGTGATTTGCTGTATGAAAACGCCCCATAACCCGCTTGCCACGAAAATTTGCCTGCTGCCAAATTATTTTGATTTACCCATTCTGCACTATCTCGTTTCATTTCTTGCATAAGCGATGACAAAGATTGTGTCGGATGTAATCCCAACAAAATATGAATATGGTCGGGCATACCACCAATGGACAATACCTTGTGTCCGTGCTTTTGCACGATGGCAATGATGTATTTGTACAGCCGTTCCTGCCACTTTTGATGGATGAGCGAAAGCCGGTTTTGCACTGCAAAAACAACGTGAATGTGGAGTTGTGTGAATGTATTTGCCATTGCTTGGGTGGTTTTGGATGCATTCCTACGGAATGCAGGTGGTTTGTTGGTGCATTTTTCTACCGAGCGATGCATCCCTATGGGATGCGCGTTGAAACAATGAGAACTTAACAGCCTTGCTTTTGGGGGTTAGGGGGCTTTTTATTGCTTCACTACCTTCGCCACCTTATTGCCCACCTTCACAATGTACACGCCTGCCGGCAGATGCCCAATGTTAAGGGTGATGGTGTTGCCTTGTAGAGACATGGCGCGCCGCGTCTCTACAATAATCCGCCACCTTGTAAATTTTAATTGAAGGGCAAGCAACCCATATTTTTACTGCATTTTTTTTTCGCTCACAAATTAATGTTTTCGATATATTTTAGAACCATCATAAGGAATGTAAAACTTGTCGGGAGAGACATTTTTGAAATATCTCCTTGTTTTTTGAGTATTGGGTTGATACACTTCGTCATCACAAGGTTTCTCCGATACTTTAAATTCTGTAATTTCTTTTTCGGGATAATTTGTGATTTCTGACACAAAAAATTTTTGTTCTATTTTAATTGGAGTGCTTTGTCCATCAACAGTATATGTAATCCTATTACTAAAAATAAATGGGCTATTTTCTTCTGAAAATTTACTTGTTTTGATATTCTTTTTTGAAGGCTTCAAAAATAAGTTACAATCCTTGTACAAAGTTTCAGTAATATTATATTCGGAAATTACTTTGGCAGAGTTTGGCGGAATACAAATAATATCTTTTTCCTTAACATTGACTCCTCGGTTTGAAGTATTAGAAACACTTCTACTTGCAGATGCAGCATAACTTCTACTGTAACTTGTTCCTGACCCCATAGCCACAGTATTGGTTTTTCTAAAACCCGGATAATTATTATCTGATACTGCTACTGCGCTTAAAATAGCCGACATTGCACTATATGTATTTGTTGCAGAGTTAGTGTACATAGAAGATTCTGAAGTGCTATTGGAAGAAGTAAATTCACGATTTTTGTAATAATCATATGCTATTCCATTGCAAATAAAAAAACTTTCCTTCATATTAACAAAAATATCTTTGTCAGATTTATTGTAAATCATAAATCCAGCATCTCCTCCTTTTTCCCAAAAATCGTAAATCACTTTACAATTTTTATCTTCATAATTCAATGATTTATTTCTTTTAGACCATTCAGCAGAGTTTACTTTGTAAACCTGATAAAAAGTTTGAGTGCAGGACACCAAACAAACAGCAATAGTTGCTGTAAATATTAATTGTTTCATTGTGATAAAAATAAAGTTTTTCTACTCTTACGGCTTTGTAGATATTGCCTCGTTTTTGAAATGGTTACTGAACTCCATTTTATTTTTTTACACTAAAAAGCGGACTTAAATATCCGCCTTGAGGTTGTGAGAATTACCTATACCACAAATAAATAAGCCCGCATTACTGCGACTTATACTTGTGATATATAGTACTTGAAGTTTCTCACATTTCAAGGCAAAATATAGCAAAAACGCAAGAGTTTCAAAGTTCAAAAATTTAGCCCGCAAGGGCTTTATTTTCATCACCGCAGGTCAGCGACCTGCGGCAAGTGTAACCGCACCACATCTGCTTGCTTGTCCGTAGGTTGCGCTTCGCTTACCTTAGGAATGTTTTTTGAAACTGCAGAAAATCAAGTATAGATCAAAAAAACAATTTTCCATTAAACTCCGCCACGTTGCCCGATTGGTCTTCGGCTACAAAGCGGATGGTGTGCCACGTGCCTTTGGTAACCCGCTGGTAATCTATGTTGTAGATAATTCGGTCGCGTTTTTCGTCGTATTCAAACAATGCCCATTGGTTGTCGATGTAGCCCGCATAAGTTTTGAGGTCGGTGGTTTCCTCAACCACACGAAACAATATGGAACGGTATTTTTGTGTTGCCTCCGACGTAAACCGCAACGGACGAATAATGGGCGGCGTGGTGTCTATTACCAAGTCCATTGTGCCCCAATAGCGGGCGGTGGAAGTATAGTATTTGCCGTCTCGGTGGGCTTTTCTGCCCTGCCGTTTACCTCTTTCGTTGGTATTGACAAGAGCAACTTTATCTCGTAAACGCTCTGGCACATTGGCTTTGAGGCTCACGCTGATAGGTTTGTGAGGGGGCGATGAGGGCTGGCAAGTTATTATGTACTGTGGCGCAATATCTTGTGGAGTAGCCATTTTTTGTACACTCAATGCACACGATTCGTACAATGCTTTTTCGGGCATCCACAGTTTCAAATCGTTGTCAAGGTAGGTGTTCTCTACATTACAGTGAAGTATTTGGGCGTATGAAAAGGTATTTTTTTGTGCCCAACGACCTGTATTTTTTACCCAAAATGTAATCCACGACATATTTCCGGAGTCGTCGGCAAAAAATATATCTACTTTACTTTTGCCGCCCAAAGGGAGTTGCAATAGTCCGCTACCCGCGTTTTTGTTGAAGATACTCAAATAGTTGCCCCTTGATTTGTAGAGGCGATAAACATAATTGCCGGTTTTTACATATTCGCTGTAATCAATCACAGCATTGGCATAGCGAGTTTCGTCAAAGGTAAAATGGTCGATAGTCCACGCATAACAAAGCGAATCGTTGTATTTGATTTGCACCGAATAGATGCCAAACGTACTCTGCGAGCCGTTTTTGCTGTCCAACATATCCAATCCAAAAAAAGTATTGTGTCCTATTTCTAAGGTATCGCTGCCTGCCAAACGAAAAATTTTGCCTTGTTTTTTGAGCGCTAAACTCCTTTGCAGTATAGGCAATTGCACATCTTCGGCAGATTGCATTTGATACACATACAATCGTTGCGCATGAGGCTCAATGGTGTCGATGATGGGATAGATGCGGCGGCTAATGGGGTTGAATGGTGTTTGCCACAAACTGCGCAATTCAAAGTGCAGGTGTGCTCCCATAGAACCTCCGCTGTTGCCCGAATAGCCTATCAATTCGCCGCGCTGCACACGAAAAACATCGGGTTTGATTTCGGCATCAAAAACAAACGCCTGATTTTTGTACTGTCTTTGTTTGACCCACTGTGCAATGTTAGGAACAAATCGCTGCAAATGGGCATAAACAGAGGTGTTGCCGTCGGAGTGCAAAATGTAGAGCGCGTTACCAAAGCCTCTGGGCAACACCGCAATGCGGCTAATGTAGCCATCGTTCACGGCATACACAGGAATGCCCTCTTGTCCGTTAGTTCTAAAATCAATGCCGGAGTGAAAATGGTCGGGGCGCAACTCGCCAAAATTGGCGGACAACGAGATGGGGATTTTGAGCGGAAAAACGTATCCCTCGCTACTTTGAGCATACACATTGCCACACACGCCCAACCAACAAAGTATTACCCAAAGTTTTAATTTCATAGTTCAATTCTCAATTATCCATTATCCATTATCCATTGTTCATTGTTAATTGCGGCTACTCACTTTTGATAACAATCGCAATATCTCCAAATACAGCCACACGAGCGTGAGCATCAGTCCAAAGCCGGCGTACCATTCCATATACTTGGGCGAACCCATAGCGGCTCCTTTTTCGATAAAATCAAAGTCCATCAAAAAGTTGAAGGCTGCAATGCCCACTATCACAAGGCTAATGACAATGCTGAGCGGCGAACTGCCAGCCATAAAATCTCTTATTGCAGGCATAAAAAGACTGATAATCCACGTCAGAAGGTAAAACAATGCTACCGCCAAAGTGGCTGCCACAATGCCTTTGCGCAGTTTGTCGTTGACTTTGACCCAGCCCGAACGATAGACCACAAGCATTATCAATAGCACCAAAAACGTTAGCCCCACTGCGTTGAACACTATACCCTGCGTTTGAAGATTGTATATTGCCGAAATGGCACCCAAAGCCAGCCCTTCGGCTACGGCGTAGAGCGGGGCAGCCCAGCGTGAATTGCGAGGGCTAAAAATAGCAATGAGCGCAAACACCAAACCGCCAATCACACCACCCAGCATATAGGGAGTGAGCGCGGCAATGTTGCCCGTTTCGGCAGCCATTGTATTGTAGGCAAGCCGCCATGTGTAGGATGCTCCCAGCACCGCCAGCAGCAGCAAAATCAGGGTTTTGTTGATGGTACCCTTGACGGTCATCACGCCCTCGTCGGCAACAACACCTGTGCGCGAGGCGAGAAATATTTTTTCGGAAAATGCAGGTGAACTCATAATGTTTTAATTGAAAGGTTTCAAAAACTCAATAATTTAATAATTTAACTTGTTGATTTACAATAGATTACAATTTTATATTTGTACCCTACGGTGCAAAACAATTTACAAAGGTATAAAAAAATTTGAAAAAATTATTTTTTGATGTACCTTTGTGCAAATTTTATGGCGGGCGTAGTTCAGCTGGTTAGAGCGTCAGATTGTGGTTCTGAAAGTCGTGGGTTCGAGTCCCATCGCCCGCCCCGCGTTTGAAACGATAGGTATTGCTTGCTTTTAGAGTGGGTGATACCTATTTAAAGTTTTGGTACAAATGTAGTATAAATTTACTACTTTCGCATTCTTTTTTTTGAAGTGAAAAAACGACAAAAGATACTCAAGTATGCCCTATTGAGGGCGCGGCGTGCCAATGAGCGGCAACTTTTGATGGCGCTGGGGCTTGTCATTGGCTTGCTGTGCGGCTTGGCTGCGGGGCTGCTCAAATTGGCTATACACTTTGTGCAGTCGCACTTGGTGGGTGCCGGAGAGTCGTGGTTTTACCTTGCCTACCCTGCCTTGGGAATGTTGCTCACAGCGCTTTTTGTAAAATATACGGTGCGCGACAACATTAGCCACGGCGTTACGCGCGTGCTCTATGCCATTTCGCGCAAGGAGTCCAAATTGCCGCGCCACCACACGTGGACGAGCATCATTGCCAGCACGCTCACCATCGGCTTGGGCGGCTCGGTGGGAGCCGAGGCGCCCATTGTGCTCACAGGCTCTGCCATTGGCAGCAATATAGGTCGCTACTTGCGGCTCAACTACAAGAGCATCACGCTGCTGCTGGCTTGCGGCGCGGCGGGTGCGGTGAGCGGCATTTTCAAAGCACCCATTGCGGGCGTTATTTTCACTTTGGAGGTGTTGATGATAGACATTACGCTCACCAGCGTGGTGCCGCTGTTGCTTTCGTCGGTGGCGGCTACTTTTGTTTCTTATTTGTTGGTGGGACAAAATTTGGAATTTGCCGCTACCTCGTTGCAATCCTTTGATATGGGCAATTTGCCTTACTATGTGCTGCTGGGCATATTTTGCGGGCTACTGGGGCTGTATTTTATTCGCACCACTTTTTTTATCGAAGGACAATTTGCCAAAATCCGCCGCCGTAGTTACCGCTTGCTCATTGGCGGCACCATTTTGGCACTCACCATTTTTTTGTTTCCGCCCCTCTACGGCGAAGGCTACGGCGTGATTACCGCTTTGCTCAACAACGGCTCGGAGCAACAGGTGTTTCAAAATTCGTTTTTGTTTCAATGGCTCAACGGCTATGGAATGCTCTTTGTTTTTCTGTTGTTGATACTCATTTTTAAAGTGGTGGCAATGGCGTGCACCAACGGCGGCGGCGGCGTGGGCGGAACCTTTGGTCCCACCCTGTTTATGGGCGGGATAGGCGGTTTTATGGTCGCCAAAATCATCAAT
The DNA here is from genome assembly GCA_025996715.1 of Bacteroidia bacterium. Classification (GTDB taxonomy): domain Bacteria; phylum Bacteroidota; class Bacteroidia; order Bacteroidales; family UBA932; genus BNTQ01. The sequence continues at coordinate 14,165 of BNTQ01000004.1, forward strand.
TTTGTGGGTATTGCCGATTTGCCCATTGTCAATTTTACAATGGTAGGCATGGCAGGTTTGATGGCGGCAGTGATGCACTCGCCGCTCACCGCCATATTTTTGATAGCCGAAATCACAGGAGGTTACACCCTATTTGTGCCGCTCATTGTTACCTCTGCCGTTTCGTACATACTCATCAACTACTTTGAACCGCACTCTATTTACACCAAACGCTTGGCGCAAAAAGGCGATTTGCTCACGCAAAACAAAGACCAAGTGGTGCTCACGCTGCTGCGGATGCAAGATTTTATAGAATACGATTTTAATGTGCTGTTGGTGAACGGCACCTTGGGCGATATTGTAAAAATCGTGTCCAATACCAGCCGCAACGCCTTTCCTGTGGTGGACAACGACAATCACCTGATGGGTCTGGTGCAACTCAACGACATTCGCACCGATATGTTTAGCGTGAGCAAATACAAGGTTTTTAGGGTATATGATTATATGCAATCGCCGCCCGACGTGGTGTTGGAAACCGACTCAATGGAAAAGGTGGTGCACAAATTTGAAAAATCGGGAGCGTGGAACCTGCCCGTAGTGGATACCCACAACAAATACGTGGGCTTTGTATCCAAATCAAAAGTTCTGTCGGCTTACCGCGAAATGTTGGTAAAATTGAATAGCGAATAATTTATTGGTAAAATTTTTTGTTGTAATAATTATTTGTAAATTTGCCGCGTGATTTATAAATGAAATTTAAAACATAGTTATCCGATGAAGAAAAAATACTTAACCGTTTTTGTGAACTTTTTGCTGGGTAGGCGATTGTCGCGACCACTTAAAATAGCAAATTATACTATTTCGGGAATAGTCGTTTTATATGTAATACTCATAGCCTATCCTAATCCTTTTTTTGAGTATTCGTATAAATATAAAAACTTTAAAATACATTCTACGCATCTGTTGGGCGATAGTATTGATAGTATCTTAGATAGAGCCACAAATCATTTATATTGTTCGGAAATCAATACAGACGTAACACATAATATCTATTTCTGCAATAGTTTTGCTCGTTATTCTTTTTTTGCACCAATTTCACGCCGCGCATTTGCGGTTAACTACCCGATATTTAACACCATTTTTATTGCCAAATGTGATATAGCCAACGATTCTGTGTATAAGAATAATATTAAAGATAACTATACAAAAAAATTAAGCGGCACGATAGCACACGAGGCTACTCACACTTTGATTAAAGAGAAAATTGGGTTGCGAAGATTTATTATGTTACCCAAATGGAAAAATGAAGGATATTGTGAGTATATTGCGCACAACAATGCAAATGCTACAAAAGAGGCAAAAGAATATCTAATAGTCAATAAAAATAATCACAAACTAGGTGCTGATTATCGGCGGTATTATTACGCTGTAGCGTATTTAATTGAGATTGAAAAGATGTCTTTTGATGATATTGTAACAACGAATTTGAGTTTGGAGCAGGTCTTGGAAAAAATCGAACGACTTTCTCTATAATTCTTTTTTTGAGGTGCTTATTTAGCCCGTAGGGATAATTGAGAGTTGAGAATGGAGAATTAAACGCGCAACCCGAAGGGTTGAATTTTCATAACCGTAGGCAAGCGCAGCGCAGCCTACGGAAAACGCAACCTTCGCATAATGGCGCGCGGCACAAAAACAATGCCTTGAAAAACAGTTGCTGTCCGCGCGCAATAACGGGGCTTGCCAAATGTTTTTCTATTGATATGAATGTCCTACGGACAATTTCACAAAACCTTGGTTGGTAGAGACGCGGCGCGCCACGTCTCTACGCTACGGAACTTGAAAAAATATAGCACCTCAAAAAAAATATACAATCAAAAACATTTGCGTATCTAAAAATAAATCCCTACCTTTGCCAACAAAAAAAGCGTAAATCAATTATTTTGGTGTGGATTTACGACTTATTGATTTAAATATTTGATAATGAGCAATATGCAATACAAGAAAAGAACGCTTGCCGAAGAAATTTTGAGGCTTTCAAAGACTTTTAAGGTGCTTTTAATCAATGGTGCAAGGCAAATCGGCAAAACTACCTTGCTCAAACACGCAGCCGAACAGGGCAGAAAATACGTTACGCTCGACAATCCCGCCGATTTGCTGCTTGCAAAAACCGACCCAAAAGGTTTTTTGGATACCTACGCGCCGCCGGTTGTAATTGACGAAATTCAATATGCGCCCGAACTTTTTCCGTATATCAAAATAATGGCAGACAATTCCAAAGAAAAAGGACTTGTATGGCTCACCGGCTCGCAGCAATACAATATGATGCAGGGCGTTACCGAATCACTTGCGGGGCGTGTGGCAATAATAGATATGTTGGGATTTTCGATTTACGAAACAGATGGAAAAGCCGACAAGCAAACACCGTTTTTGCCTTCCAATCCGCCAAAAAATATCCTGAAAAATCGTAACATAGCAGAAACTTTCAAAATCATTTGGCAAGGAGCATTTCCCGCCGTTATCAACCTTGACGAAAAAGACCGGCACAATTTTTACGATTCATACATAAGAACTTACATAGAACGTGATGTGCGGCAAATCGTCAACATTGGCAACGAAGTGGCGTTTATCACTTTTTTGAAAGTCGTAGCGGCGCGAACGGCGCAGGAACTCAATATCGAAGACATTGCACGAAACGTTGGCGTGTCGCCCACTACGGCGCGTAGTTGGTTGTCGGTGCTAAAAACTTCGGGGATTGTTTATCTTTTGCAGCCCTATTTTAAAAACATTACCAAACGGCTGACCAAAACACCCAAATTGTATTTTCTCGACACAGGACTTGCCGCCCACCTCGCAGGCTGGACAACGCCCGAAGCATTGGCGACAGGCGTTTCGGCGGGAGCCTTTTTTGAAACATTTGTTATTGCAGAAATTCTCAAATCGTATTGGCACAACGGCGAAACGCCGCAAATCTATTTTTTCCGCGACGAAAAAGGCAATGAAATTGACCTGCTGATTTACCGCGACGGAAGATATTATCCAATAGAAATAAAAAAACATGCAACGCCTTATTTTACTGATATTTCTGCCTTTAAGATTTTCAATAAAATAGAAGAAACCGTTGCCGGTTGCGAAATCTGCCTGACAAGCAAAGTCCAACCACTCGCGCCCAATGTAATGGCAATGTCGGTATGGAATATCTGATAAAAGAGGTAGTTGCTCGCCAAAAATGTTGGTAAAATTGAATAGCGAATAGCCTTGTTGGTAAAAAAAATAAAAAAATGCGGCATTTTTTTTGTTGTAATAAATTTTTTTGTAATTTTGCCACGTGATTTATAAATGAAAATTAAAACATAGTTAATGCACACAAAAATTAGACATATAAAATAGCGTTTGCTATATACTTGCTTTTAGAAACTTCCACAATTTCAAAAAAAGTAGATTAAGCGTAAGCGACGCTCGCAGCAATGCGGGCTTGCTTATCAAATCTACAAGGTTGTGGAAGACCTCTAAAAGCGGATAATGTAAGTCCGCTTTTTTTATTGTCCTATATTGAAAAAAACGACGACGGGAAAGCCGCCACTACATATAAACAGAATCGTAACTGTTCCCCAAAAAATGCGAGGTGAAACTGCACGAACACTCAAAAAATAGTGCTGGGCAAGACACTCGCGAAGCCGCTCAGAGCGAGGCAACAATTTTTAACTTAATGTCTGACAAAAGGCGGACGTAAAACCAAATGTATTATGAAAAAAATTTTAATGATTTTAGTAGCCGTAATTGGCTTGGGACTTACTACTAATGCACAACTTTTTGCAAAAAAGAAAACAATTATTGTTAGTCCATCAACAGCAAAAATCTATGTTAATGGAAGTGAGGTCGGAAACGGTACTTATGTACTTAATATGAAGGACGACATAGCCATACTGAAATTTATCAATCCGGGATATTATGACAAAGAAGTAAAACTTCTCAAAGACGACCCTCGAAAAACCTTACAATATTCATTAGACGACAATGATGAAGAAAGAAATTCTCTCGGCGGCGAAGCAGCATTAAATGCCAATAAATGGGTTACGATAACCGTAAAAAAAGGATTGACGGAGGATATAGTGTGGAAAAGGTTAATGAGTGCAGTGCAACGTAATTTTGAGGAAATTGAGTTAAGGGATAAATCGGCAGGCACCATAAGAACCCAATGGGTATCTCAAAAATTCAATATAGTAACAGTGCGCACTCGATTGGAAATCAGACCGGATTTTTCTCAAGACGATTTGACTTATCAGGTTAAATTGTCTTCTGAAATTAAATGGAATAACCAAAGTAATGAAGGGTATAAAAAACACGACCGCGTATTAAAGAAATACGAGAATGTTATTAGCGAAATTCAAGCAACCGTTGCAGGTGGCAATTAAAAAATCATTAACATATAAATATTAAAATCATGAAAAGAATAATCGTATTAGCAGCCACTATTTTTGTGACATTGAATATCTTCGCTCAAAATGAGGGAAATATCAAGAAAGAAACCTTTGACAATAATGCGTTTCGCTGGGAAGAATTTGCGGACAAAAAATTAGGTACCGTCCTTATACAAGATGGTTATTTGACTCTCAATGCAAAGAAGTCAACTTTGTCGTCAAAAACTAATTTTCCAATAGATATTACACGAGATTTTAAGTTAACTTACAAATTTCTTGTTCCTGTATTGGATAAAAAAACTGTTTTTGGATTAACGTTTGATTCATTTGAAGATGAAGGGGGACAAGTCCAAGTGGGATTTTATGTTTCAGAGGGAAAGTATGCACTGAAACCTTATAATATACCCTTTGAGATATATGTACCACTATTGAGCGTAGGTCTGTGTGAAGGTAAAATACCTCTAAAAAAAGGTAAAAATCAAAACGTTGTATTGTCAATGGAAAGGAGGGGTGAAACTCTTATTTTCTCAGTAAATAATATGACAGTTTGTGAAGAAGCAGCAGCAGCACCAGTCCTTCTTCAAACATCTAAATTTGGAGTTGCTTTTGCTTCGTCTGGCAAATCCACTTTATTGGTTGATGAAATTATTATTGAGCAGGCAGATGAAGAATAGTAATTTTCAAAATCAAAAAAAGCAGCGATAATTTTTGTCCTTTACTATCCTGTTGGCGTGAGGCTCTGTCTCACGCCAATTTTTTTTGATATAATTTCACAAAACCTTGATTGGTAGAGACGCGGCGCGCCACGTCTCTACGCTACGGAACTTGGAAAATATAGCACCTCAAAAAAAAGATACAAATCAAAAACATTTGCGTATCTAAAAATAAATCCCTACCTTTGCCAACAAAAAAGCGTAAATCAATTATTTTGGTGTGGATTTACGACTTTTTGATTTAAATATCTGATAAAAGAGGTAGTTGCTCGCTAGAAATGTTGGTAAAAATAGGAAAAAACCTTACCTTTGCGCCAACAAAAATTTAACAACAAAAACAATGCCTCGTATATCTGAAAAAGGTTTGTATATGCCGGCCTCGCCTATTCGCAAATTGGTGCCTTATGCAGAGGCAGCCAAGCGGCAGGGCAAAACGGTACATCATCTCAACATTGGGCAGCCCGATATTTTCTCGCCCGAAATAGCACTCAACGCCGTGCGCAATTTTGCGGGCAAGGTAGTGAGTTATGGGCACTCGGCGGGCAACGAAAGTTACCGCAAGGCACTCGCAGCCTACTATTGCGGACTGGGCACCGATGTCGATTACACGCAAATTTTGGTTACCACCGGCGGGTCGGAGGCTATTTTGTTTGCGTTTATGGCCTGCTTCAACCCCGGCGATGAGGTTATTATTCCAGAGCCGTTTTATGCCAACTATTGGGCTTATGCCTACGAAGCAGGAGTGAACGTGAAGCCCATCACATCGGGCATCGACAACGATTTTGCACTGCCGCCCATTGAAGCATTTGAACGCCTCATTACCCCAAAAACAAAAGGCATTTTCATTAGCAATCCTAACAATCCTACGGGATATTTGTATAGCAAAAAAGAGTTGGAACAATTGGCAATCATTGTCAAAAAGTACGACCTGTACTTGTTTTCCGACGAAGTGTATCGTGAGTTCAACTACGACAAAGAGCCTTACACATCGGCGTTGGACTTGAAGGGCATTGAAGAAAATGTGGTGCTCATCGACTCTGTTTCCAAGCGCTACAGTATGTGCGGCGCCAGAGTGGGTGCCATCATTAGCAAAAACAAAGATGTGATTGCATTCTCGCTCAAATTTGGACAGGCGCGGCTGTGCCCCCCATTTTATGGGCAAATTGCCGCCGAAGCCGCCCTGCAAACGCCGCCCGAATATTTTGCAAAAGTGTTTGACGAATACGACCAGCGACGCAAATTTATGGTGCAGCGGCTCAACCAAATGGAGGGCGTGTATTGCCCTATGCCCAAGGGTGCTTTTTATTCCTTGGTGCGCCTGCCCATCGACGATTCCGACAAATTTGCACAGTGGCTACTCGAAAAATTTGATTACGAAAAACACACCGTAATGGTGGCACCTGCAACTGGTTTTTACGCCACATTAGGATTAGGAAAAAACGAAGTGCGCCTTGCCTACGTGCTCAATATAAAAGAATTAGAAATTGCTCTCGACTGCTTGGAGAGGGCTTTGAAAAAATACAATGCTTAATTTAGGATTTAAGGTTTCGAGTTTAAGATTTAAAACTCGAAATTTAAAACCCGAAATTTTAAACTTTTTTATGTCAATAAAAGTTCGTGATATTTGCAAAATGTATGGACAGCAGGCTGCCCTTTCGCACGCCACGTTTGAGGTCAAACAAGGGCAGGTGGTTGGCTTTTTGGGTGCCAACGGCGCGGGCAAATCCACGATGATGAAAATTCTTGCAGGCTTTATCCCGCCTACGTCGGGCGAGGCATTAGTGAACGACATTAGCGTAACGCAGCACCCTCTCACTACCAAAAAAATGGTGGGCTATTTGCCCGAACACAATCCTCTCTATTTGGATATGTACATTGCCGAATACCTCTCTTTTGTAGCCGCACTCTACGATTTGGACAAAACTGTTGTCCCAAAAAATGTGCAAAAAGTGATGGACATCACAGGATTGTTGCCCGAAAAAACCAAAAAAATTGGGCAACTTTCAAAAGGCTACCGCCAACGTGTGGGCTTGGCGCAGGCATTGGTGCACAACCCGCAGGTGCTCATTTTGGACGAACCCACTTCGGGTTTAGACCCCAATCAATTGACCGAAATACGGCAACTCATTGCCAATGTGGGCAAAGAAAAAACCGTGATGCTTTCCACTCACATTATGCAAGAGGTGGAGGCATTGTGCAACCATATTGTGATTGTGGACAAAGGTAAAATTGTTGCCAACGACACGCCGCAAAACGTGCAAAAACGCGCCATGAGTGCCAATTTTGCGCCCATCGAAGTAGAGTTATTAAAGCCTGTGGATGTCTCATTATGGCAGACAAATTTTGCAGAGCGGGTCGAAAGTTTGTCCAACAACATTCTTTTGGTTTATGCCAAAAGCAATGAAGATATTCGCCCTCATATTTTTAATTTTGTGGTGCAACAAGGCTGGACATTGCTGGGAATGAAGCAACAAGAAAGCCACTTAGAAGATGTTTTTAGAACACTTACCACACATTCATAAGTGGTGGAAGACACAACCTTGCTGGTGTTTTACGATTATGCAGTGGTCAAATTGAGCAATAATGCTCTCTTTCTCAACCTGCGCAAATTGCGTGAGAATATCAGCAAAGTGGTAGCGAAATAATGGAAAATTGAGAATGAATGTTTAAAATTTTGCTGTTTCAAATAAAAAACGTATCTTTGTAAATGATGATTAACATAATCATCTTGATGAGATACGAAAAAAAGAATTTGTGAGTAGCATCTACTCTCAACAAGATGAGCGAGAGATATAGCATTATGGACATTCAACAAATCAAGCAACGCTTTGGTATTATTGGCAATTCGCCTGCGCTCAATAGAGCGTTGGAGGTGGCTTGTCAGGTGGCGGGCACCGACCTTTCGGTGCTCATTACCGGCGAAAGCGGCACCGGCAAAGAAACTATACCGCAAGTAATTCATCAGAACAGTCCTCGCAAACACAATGCTTACTTTGCTCTCAACTGCGGTGCAATTCCTGAGGGAACTATTGATTCCGAACTTTTTGGGCACGAAAAAGGCTCGTTCACCAGCGCGGTGGACACGCGCAAGGGTTACTTTGAGGTTGCCGACAACGGCACACTTTTTTTGGACGAAGTGGCAGAGTTGCCATTGGCTACTCAGGTGCGATTGTTGCGGGTGCTCGAAACCGGCGAATTTATTAAGGTAGGCGCATCCAAGGTGCAAAAAACAAACGTGCGCATCATTGCGGCTACCAATGTGAATTTGCTCAATGCTATTCAGCAAGGCAAGTTCAGGGAGGATTTGTACTATCGCCTCAACATTGTGCCCATCGTAGTGCCGCCCTTGCGTGAGCGCAAAGAGGATATTGTGTTGCTGTTTCGTAAATTTGCTGCCGACTTTGCCGAAAAATACAAAATGCCTTCTGTACAATTGTCGCCGGAGGCTAAGAAAACCCTCGAAAACTATGACTTTCCGGGCAACATACGACAACTCAAAAACATTACAGAGCAAATTTCGGTAATAGAACAAGAGCGAGAAATTTCAAATCAAGTACTGTACAATTATCTGCCTCAACGGCAAAATTTACCGGTATTGCATCAAAGCGCAAGTCATTCAAAATCAACGAGTTACAGCACAGATTTTGCCAACGAGCGCGATTTGTTATACAAGGTTTTGTTTGATATGAAAAGCGATGTGAACGAACTCAAAAAGTTGGTCAATGCAATGATATTGGGAGATGTTTCGTCCATTCCTACTGCGGCAATGCAACAACACATTGCCTACAAGGGTATTCCAATGGTGGCTTCGCCTGCCAAGGTTTTTGAGCCATCCAAAACACCGTCAATAATTGACACCCAAGCACTTGAAGAAGAGGCATTGTCCATTCCGCAAAAAGAAGAAGCCTTGATACGAAAATCGTTAGAAAAACACAAAAACCGCCGTCACGCCGCGCAAGAATTAGGCATATCCGAGCGCACGCTGTACCGCAAAATTAAAGAGTTGGGACTTGAATAACAATTAACAATTAACAATTAACAATGAATTCTCAATTCTCAATTAAATTAAAACTATGATAGACAAAACATTATTAGACAGCATCGACTACAAGATATTGAAGTTGCTGACCGAGAACGCTCGTATCCCCTATCTTGAAATTGCCCGTGAGTGCGGCATTTCGGGGGCTGCCATTCATCAGCGTATCAAAAAATTAGAGGAAGCCAATGTGATTGAAGGCACTCGCTTGATGATAAAACCCAAGTCGGTCAATTTGGGCGTGTGCGCTTTTGTGAACGTTAAAATCACGCAATTTGACGTTATCAATAGGGTTATTGATGCCCTCACAACAATGCCGGAAGTGGTTGAATGTCACGTTGTAGTGGGGCAATATACCTTGCTCATAAAACTCTACTGCATCGACAACAATCACCTGATGGATATGCTTGCCAACCGCATTCTAAAAATTGAAGGCGTTGCCGAAACTTCGTCCTTCATATCCTTAGACCAGCCTATTGACCGCTCCATTCCTGTGCTCGAAAAAAAGCATGTGCAGAATGATAAAAAAAAAGCATAGGTTAATCATTGCCGCATTTGCCAACAATTATTTTGTCCATCCTGATATCCCACTCGTTGCACGGCAACGCAGGTAGGTATTGGCAATGATAGCACACTCCAATTTTGTAAGCCGCAATAGTGGGCAAAAATCTATCGTAGTAGGCTTTGCCGCGCCCCAAGCGGTTGCCGTGGTGGTCAAATGCCATGCCGGGCACAATCACCAAATCCAATGTGGGTGCGGGTTGCAACGGAGTAGGTTCGGCTATACCAAAAGCATTGATGTTGCCCAACGATGCAACACCTGTGTAGCGTCCCATTTGCAGGCTGTTGCCGGCTATGATGGGCAAAAAAAGATGCTTGTCGGTTTTCCATTTTTCCAAAAACGGTTGCGTGATTACCTCATCGGACAATGCCCAAAATAGTAGTACCGATGCGGCTTTTTGAAAGACATCGCAACGCTCTATCTGTTCAAAAATTTGTGCCGACTGCCGTTGTTTTTCGGCTTGCGGCAATTGCTGCACACTTTGCCGCATCTGTTGTCTAATTGGCTGTTTGGCAAGCATAGCAAGAAGATATTTTTTGTGTAAAAACGGTGTAAGGCTGCAATTTTTGTGTAAGCGATGGCGGAATACTGTTAAAGATACCAAACAACGCCGACCCGCTCCCCGACAAGGATGCGTACAATGCTCCCTCATCATACAGCCATCTTTTTATCTCTTGCAAAAGTGGGTACTGTGTCCATACAGATGGCTCAAAATCGTTTACCAGAGCGGATTTCCACGTTTCTATGGCTTGCTGCACTATGGATAGTACGCTGGGGCGGTGGGGTTGCGGCTGCACGTTTTTGTAGGCTGCGGCTGTGTTTACGCTAACATTAGGTTTCACTATCAACAAATAATAGCCCTCCAAATGCACCTCTGCCGGCGACAAAATTTCGCCGCGACCTGTTGCCGACATTGGAACGTTGTGCACAAAAAAAGGACAATCGCTGCCCAACTGTGCAGCATATTTTTCTAATTGCAAAGTATTCAACCCCAGCGCAAATGCGCGGTTAGTAGCCATTAGCACAGCAGCGGCATTGCTGGAGCCTCCGCCAAGCCCCGCCCCATAAGGGATTTGCTTGTGCAAATAAATGTCGGCACCCGATAGGCAAAAATCTTTTTGCAGCAAGCGAAAGGCTTTGACGCACAAATTTTGGTCGGCAGGAGCATCCACCAACAAACCGCTTGCGTGCAAGCGCAAATCGCGGGCAGGCAGCACTTCTACAACGTCTGCCCACTCGATGGGAAAAAAAACAGTTTGCAAATTATGAAAACCATCGGGACGTTTTTCAATAATTTGTAAGCCTAAATTGATTTTTGCAAAAGAAAGCAGTAGCACCTTAAATTATTTTTAAGTTGATGGTTAATCCTTTACAAAGATAGTATCTTTAAAATTATTGCCAATTTAAATTCATCTTTTTGTTCAAAATTTTGTGCTTTTCTCTTTTTTTCATACTTTTGTAAGATTTTTTGTACAAAATACCTGTTTATGGCATCTGTAATTCGCTTATCAAAAGGATTGGACATCGTACTGCAAGGAAAAGCCGAAAACGTTTTTTCAAAATGTGATGCGCCCCTTGCGTATGCCGTACAATCTGCGGATTTTCAGGGAATTACTCCCCAATTGTTGGTACAAAAAGGGGCTGCTGTTAAGGCAGGTACTGCCCTTTTTTGCGACGCATTGTATCCTCCAATACGCTTTGCAAGCCCCGTCAGTGGGGTGGTAGCGGATATTGTGAGCAACAACAATCAGGTGCAAATTATTATCACGCCCAACGCAACAAACGAGTTTGAAACCTTTGATGTATCGCCTATAGAGCAAATTGACCGCCCACAAATTGTGAGCACAATGTTGCAATCGGGCGCGTGGGCATTTTTGGTGCAACGCCCCTTTGGCGTAATAGCCGCGCCCGATGCAGTGCCCAACAACATTTTTATTTCGGGTTTTGATACGGCACCATTGGCAGCCGATGCCGACTTTTTGGTCAACGGCGAAGGCGATGCTTTTCAGGCGGGTATCAACGTTTTGCGCAAACTCACCAAGGGCAAAGTTTATCTCTCGTTGTGTGCCGATTATCCTGCCAACAAAGTAATGGAACGCGCCAAAGGCGTTGAAATTGTTCGTTTCAAAGGCAAGCATCCTGCCGGCAATGTGGGTGTGCAAATTCATCACATTGCGCCCATCAGCAAGGGCGATGTGGTGTGGACAATTGCCCCGCAGCACGTTATTGCGCTTGGAAAACTATTCACACAAGGAGTTTACGATGTTGCTAAGGTCGTTGCATTGGTGGGTTCGGAGGTCAAAAAAACTCGCTATTATCGTATGACCGCAGGGGCTTCTTTGGCAGTGCTTGCCGATTTATTGCAAGCGAGTGCAACGCCGCAGCGCATCATTAGCGGCAATGTGCTCACGGGCACCAACGCAGGATTGGATGGCTATTTGGGATTTTATCACAACGAAATTACCGTGATACCCGAAGGCAATGCCGCCGAATTGCTGGGTTGGCTGCTTCCTTGCACGCGCAAATTTAGCCATTCGCGCATCTGTTTTTCGTGGTGGATGCCCAACAAACAATATAGGCTCGATACCCTGACCAATGGCAGCACGCGCCCCTTTGTAGCGGACGGCGAATATGAGCGGGTATTGCCTATGGATATTTTACCTTCTTATTTGTTCAAAGCCATATTGGAACATCATACCGAGCGGGCAGAGCAATTGGGAATTTACGAAGTAATAGAAGAAGATGTTGCCTTGTGCGAATTTGTGTGCACTTCAAAAATCAATGTGCAAGCCATTTTGCGGCAAGGAATAAATGAATTAAGAATAAAAAATTAAAGTTTAATTTTTGGGCAATGAGTACTTTGGGTACCATACAACACCTCAAAAACAAGGTGGAGCAAATAGGCGAAAAAAACATTTTGCGCTCTATGGATGAGGCGTGGCGGGCATTTGTGTATGTTCCGCAACGGGTAACTACCACAGGGGCACACATTCGCGATGCTATTGACCTCAAGCGCACTATGGCAACAGTAGTGATAGCATTGTTGCCGGCTTTGCTTGTGGGGATGTGGAACATTGGCTATCAGCACTACTTGGCTTTGGGACAAACGGTGGATTTTTGGGCAATATTTGGCTTTGGAGCGCGCACGGTGTTGCCCATTGTGCTTGTGTCCTACGCTGTGGGAATGGGCATTGAGGCAGTAATGGCTTATTGGCACGGGCGCGAAGTGAACGAATACACTTGGGTAACTTGTTTGCTTGTTCCATTAGTTTTGCCCCCTACTATTCCTTTGTGGATAGTGGCTTTGGATATTTCATTTGCAGTGTTGGTGGGCAAAGTAGGATTTAGAGGCATAGGCAAAAATATATTCAACGCTGTGGCTTTTGCACATCTGTTTATTTGGTGTTTGTTTCCGGCTCACATGCGTGGCAATGTGTGGATAGCCTTAGGTCCCAACGAAACAACGATAGAGGGTTTTTCATCTATCTCGGCATGGGCGCAGGCTACACAAGGAGGCGAATTGTCGCACTACTACATCACGGATATACTGATGGGCTGGGTGCCGGGCGCTATTGGCACCATCTCAATAACGGCTACTGCTTTGGGCGGATTGCTGCTGCTATTGACCGGAATAGCCAATGTGCGCATTGTGTTTTCGATGTTGCTGAGCGGTTTTTTGACCGGCTGTTTGTTCAACTATGTGGGTGGTTCTCCTTGTCTCGATTTGCCTGCTGTCTATCATTTGTTGCTGGGTGGTTTTGCTTTTGGAGCACTGTTTATAGCCACCGACCCTCTTACCTCATCGCAAACCAATGCCGGCAAATGGGTGTATGGCTTGCTGCTGGGCAGCCTCGCCATGTTGTTGCGATTGTGGACGCCGATAAGCGGCGAAGCCGTGTTTTTGGCTATTCTGATAATGAATATAGGTGCTCGTTTGATAGATTGGTATGTGGTACAATGCAATATCAAACGCCGCCTTAATAGGTATAAAGTGAAAAAGTGAAAAAAATAATTTCAATAATGAAAACAAAGCAGATAAATAGGCTATGCAGCAAACTATTATTGCTGTGTCTTTGTGTGTGTGCAACATTTGCGGCATACAGCCAAGCCGTTCCCAACCGAAAACAAGGCATAGACTTAGAGGGCAAAAAAGATTATACGGCGGCTTACAAAATATACAAAACGATTTATGACAATACCACTCCTTCGGTAACCAGCACTGCCGATATGATACGTGTGCTCAATGCACTTGACCGCTTAGAAGAAAGTTTGTTTTATTACAAAAAATTGGCGGCAATGCCCAATGCCCCTAAGGGAATTTATATTTCGTATGGTAGAACGTTGATGGGTTTAGGAAAATATACGGAGGCACGGCAATTGTTTTTTGATTATGCTGCCGGTCTTGCAGGAACCGAAAAAGACCGAATAGCACAGGAAATAGAACAATGCGACAGCCTCAATGTAATAGCCAACCGCAAGCCTTTGTTTACTGTTACCAATGAAAAAGGCATCAATTCTGCTTGTTATGAGTTTGCTCCTACTATTTTTAATGAATTTATGATTTTTACCTCCAACAGGGCAGGCTCGCCTGTTTGCGATTGCTGCGGAGAAAAAAAATCCACCCAAGTTGTAGAGTTGTTGAACCAATATGAGAGAAATACAATTTCTAATATCGCTGTTGCTGCTTACGAAAATACAGACATCAACAATTTGCCGGCGGCAGATAAAAAGGTAGTAACTCAACTGATGAACTCGGACTTAGAAACAGCGCGGGCGCGTGAACTCAGGGTAAAGAGCAATCCGGATTTAGGCTCCAATTTGTGGTCGCTTTATGTTACAACATTCAAAAAAAATAAAGCCGGCAACCGCGAATGGAAACAACCCGAACGTTTGCCCACTATGCTCAATTTGTACGACCGCGTGGGACCTGCCTGCTTTTCGCCCGATGGCAACACGGTCTATTTTTGTTTTCGCAATGTCAATACCAAAGTAACAGGGATAAAAATTTCGCACAAAAGCAAAAATGGAAAGGGTTGGGTATATCCTATGGATTTTGCCTACAACAGCCCTAGTTATTCAATTCTGCACCCTTACATTTCATCGGATGGGAAGTGGCTTTTTTTCGCCTCAGATATGCCGGGTACAAAAGGCGGATTGGACATTTTTGTATGCCAATTGGAATCTAATGGATATTGGGGACGCCCTACCAATTTAGGTTCCCCTATCAACACTCCCTACAACGAGGTGTCGCCCACGATGGATGCCAACGGAACGCTGTATTTTTCGTCCAACGGGCATAGTGGTTTTGGAGGTTTTGATATATTCAAAGCAAAAGGCTCTTTTGGAAAATGGACAGGTGTTGAGAATGTAGGTTTGCCCTTAAATTCTTCGGCAGATGACTACGGACTGTCATTTTTTGGAGGCTCCGCCACCGAAGGATTGTTCACATCGAGCCGCGCCGGAGGTTTAGGAAGCGAAGATATTTATTCATTTGCTGCTGTCAAAAAAGAAGCCAAAGTGCAAAAGGAGAAAAAAGTGAAAAAAGGCAAGAAGGGCAAAAAAGGTAAAAAAGGCAAAAAGGGAAAGAAAGGAAAAAAAGGTGGTAAAAGTGTAAAAGGAGCCAAGAGCAGTAAAAGTGCAAAAGGGGCAAAAGGCAGTAAAAGTGCCAAAAGTGCAAAAGGTAAAAAAGGAAAAAGATAGAGATAAATAAACTGTAATTTAATAATTAATCAATTTTTTAATTTTAATTTTTTTGAAATAACATTTATGGCAAACAAAGTATCGCACACCGAAGAAAATCTGGAGCACATAGAGCACGGATTGAGTAAAGCAGAAGTTTTTATTGAAAAATACCAGCGCACTTTATTCTATGCAGGTGCTGCTGTGATTTTGCTGGCAGGCGCCTATTTGGGCTACAAGTATTGGTACCAAGTACCTTTGGAGGAAGAGGCGCAGGCGCAGTTGTTTCGAGCACAGCAGTTGTTTGAAATAGATTCGTTGCAACTTGCCCTCAACGGAGATGGCAGTTTTTTGGGGCTAACGGATGTTGCCGACCAATATAGCAGCACCCTTGCCGGTGATGCCGCCTGCTTTTATGCAGGGGTTGCCTACCTGCATTTGGGGCAGTATGAGGACGCTCTTACCTACCTCAAACGCAGCAAGGGCAAAGATTGGTTGGGCAAAGCCTTGCTGCTGGGCAACATGGGCGATGCCTACAGCGAGTTGGGCGATTTGGACAAGGCTGCCCGCTACTACAAAAAGGCTGCCGGCGTGAGCGACAATTCGATGACGGCACCGCGTTTTTTTGCCAAAGCCGCATTGGTGCTCGAAAAGCAAGGCAACTATGCCGAAGCCATCCGTTTGTACGAAAAAATACAACACAATTTTGCCAACACCACCGAAGCCAATGATGCCGAAAAGCACATTGCCCGCGCCAAAGTGTTGAGTGCAAAAGAGTAAAAAACAGTTTTATCACACATTTAAAATTTTTTAGATATGGCAACTACCGATTTGTCCCGCTACGATAGCCGCACGGTGCCCTCAGCCAAGGCGATGAGTTTTGCCATTGTGGTGAGCGACTGGAACGAGGCTGTTACAGCAAAATTGCTCAAAGGTGCCCACGATGCCCTTGTGAAACACGGCGCTGCGCCCAAAAACATTATTGTGAAACACGTGCCGGGCAGTTTTGAAATACCACTCATTGCGCAAATGTTTGCCACCAATTTTGCTGCCGATGCTGTTATTTGTTTGGGTTGCGTGGTCAAAGGCGAAACCCCGCACTACGAATACATCAACCAATCGGTGGCACAAGCCTTGATGCGCATCGGGCTAAAATTTAGCCTCCCTGTTATTTTTGGGCTGCTCACCACCAACACTATGGAGCAAGCCCAAGAGCGGGCAGGCGGCAAGCACGGCAACAAAGGCGTGGAAGCAGCCATTACAGCCATCAAAATGCTGGCTTTGCAAACCGAAGTTGACAAAGAATATGGCGAAATTGGGAGACGATGATGATTGAAAGTAATTGAACGAGACCGAAAGCAGTCAAAAAATTTATCTTGATATTAAAATGGGAAGAGCCTTTGAATTTAGAAAAGCACGTAAGTTGAAACGCTGGGGCAATATGTCCCGCATCTTTACCCGCTTGGGCAAAGAAATTACCATTGCAGCCAAGAGCGGAGGCACCGACCCCGACGGCAACCCGCGCCTGCGCGCACTCATACAAAATGCGCGTGCCGAAAATATGCCCAAAGAAAACATTGAGCGTGCCATTAAGCGTGCCATTGAAAAAGAGCAAAACGACTACAAAGAAATTGCCTACGAAGGCTACGGTCCGCACGGCATTGCCATTGTGGTGGACACCGCCACCGACAATCCCACACGCACTGTTGCCAACATCCGTAGTTATTTTTCAAAAGTGGGAGGCTCGCTGGGCACATCGGGTTGTTTGGGTTTTATGTTTGACCACAAAAGCGTTTTTCGTATCAAACCCAAAGAGAATGTGGACTTGGACGAGTTGGAATTGGAGTTGATAGACTACGGCGTGGACGAATTGTTTACCGACGAAAACGAATGGGTGGCGTATGCTACTTACGAGAGTTACGGCGGCTTGCAAAAGTATTTGGAGAGCCACACATTTGAAATTATTAGCAGTGGTTTTGAGCGCATACCCACCGATACCAAAACGCTGAGCGAAGAAGAACAAGCCGGCGTTGAAAAATTGATTGAAAAATTAGAGGACGATGATGATGTGCAAAGCGTGTGGCACAATATGAATTTGTAGGTGCCGGCACATACCTATTCTCGGTCGCTCTGTGCATACCATACTATGGCAAATCGTTCAAAACATATTTTTTTGTGGGGGCTGGCATCGCTGCTGGCGTGGGCTGCGCACGCCGAACGGCGCGAGGTGCAAATCATCAAAGCCGATGCGGCGCGTAACGTGCGCGTGGGCGACGACAACATCAATCGCCTCATTGGCAATGTGATACTGTATCACAACCAAACGCTGATGAACTGCGACAGCGCCTATCTCTATCCCGACCAACGATTTGAGGCATTTAGCAATGTGGTTATTCACAAGGATTCCACTTGGCTCTACGGCGACTATATGGACTACCGCTCTGCCATTGATGTGGGCAAAGTGCGCGGAAAATTGGTTACCCTCATTGACGGAAAAAACCGTTTGCGCACGCAATTTCTCGATTTTAATACAGCCGAAAACACAGGCTACTTTTGGGATGGCGGCGTTATTGACAACGAAGACAATTTGTTGGAAAGCAAAGAGGGAATGTATTATTCTAACGAAAAAAAAGCCGTTTTTTATCGCGAAGTAGAGATGAAAAACAAAGAATACCGCATCCAATCGGACTCTTTGCACTACTTGACCCAATTGGAAAAAGTCATTTTTTTTAAACAAACTTATTTGTGGGGCGATAGTCTTTTTATGTCGTGCCAATACGGCTACTACGACCGCCCTGCCGACCATGTCTTTTTGGACAACAATGCCTACGCACAAACCAACACCCAAGAGGCTTGGAGCGATAGTGCCCACTACTACAAAGCCATCAAAACAGGCTATTTTTACAACAACGTGCAAATGACGGATACCGTGCAACGTGCCATATTGTTTGGCGATTACGGCAAAATAACCGAAGAGCCGCAGCGTGCTTTTGTTACGCAGCAAGCATCGGCGGCATTGTATGGCGAAAAAGTGGAAGACGATACCCTCTTTGTGCGCGGTGATACCCTGTTGGTTTACAGCCTGCCGCGTGAAGTTGATACGGCAACAACATTAGCCTTGCCAAATACGCTGCCCAAAGATAGCATCACATTATTGGCATTGCCGGATACGCTACGCAAAGATAGCATCACATTGTTAGCGTTGCCGGATACGCTGTCCAACGACAGCATTGCATTATTAACATTGCCGGATACGCTGACAACGGACAGCCTTGTGGCAGAGCCGCAGGACAGCCTATTGCGTTTTTTTGAAGCCTACTACAATGTGCGCTTTTTTCATCCCGATATGAGCGGAAAATGCGATTCATTCATTTATAGAGAGAATGATTCGGTGGGCGAAATGCACTACGCCCCCGTGATTTGGAACGCCGATAACCAAATGACAGCCGAGCGTATAGACATTTATCAAAAGAACAACCAAATACATCAGGTCGAATTGGTAGAAGCCGCATTTTTGGCGGCTGCCGATGATAGTATTCGCCAATTTTTTAACCAAATCAAAGGCGTGAATATGGTGGGGCATTTTGCCAACAACGATTTGTACCGCATTGATGTATTTAGCGCCGGGCAAACCATTTACTATATGCGCGACAAAGGCAAAATTTCGGGCGTTAACAAAGCCAGCAGCACCGACATTGTTATCTCGCTCAAAGATAGAAAAATACAAAAAATTGACTACATCACACAGCCCGAAGCCGATGTGATTCCACCCCGAGAAATCAGAGAAAAGGTGTCGGAGTTGAAGTTGCGGGGATTTTCGTGGCAATCGGCAATTCGCCCGCAATCACGCTGGGAAATATGCCGGCGCACGGTCAAAAGCAGCCTCCGCTGGCAATACAGCCTCTTGCCTGAGCCTACTTTTGCGGTATATGAATTGATTTTGAAAAAAGAAAAATCAAAAGAAAAATTCAAGTATCCCCAAGAGGCAGGGGTGCAAGCGTGGAAAGCAGAGTCGGCAAAGACGGAATAAGTCTGTTACTTCTTTTTGGTATTGCAATAGCAGTCAACTATGTGCTGTGTAAATATAAAAGTAACTTTGATGCCGCCCATAACAGAATTTACTCGGTTATCATTGGTAGTGAGCAACGAGTTGAAGTGCATTCTCATGGGATGTGTGTTGTACTCTACGAGCGACTGCGTGGGGTCGTTTTTGACAATGTTGTTAATTCCGTAGTCGGCAAAAAAGGCTATGCGCAGTGTTTTGGAATACTCTCTGCGTGATTCTAAATCAATGTTATAGCCTATTTCGCCGTGCACTATAGCATTGATGCCCATTACAAGAGTATTTTGGTCTGTAACCTTTGAGGTCAAAAAATAATGATTGGGCATCTCTTCAAAATCCTCTATAAATTGATTGTAGTGCCCTGTGGTTTTTAAATTGCCGGATGTTTTTGCATACGCTTGCCACGACAAAGGAAGCCCCACTTTTGCCCCTAATGCACAATAAAATTTTTTGTAGGAATAATCAACACTAATGGGAATGTTGACATAAGGTGCTTGCTGGTATTCGCGATAAGATTTATATTGGTAAATCATTTCAAAAGCCATGCCTTCGGTGTCTATTGCATCACGGGTTTGGGTGAATGCAAATGGGCGCGTAGAGGATGTGAGCAATGCAAATTCTGCCCCAATATGAAACGACAAAGGTCCGCCAAAACCAATGCCATAACCAATCCCCGCCAATCCTCCCACAAATCCAAGCGGCGAGGTGTGGTTCATATTGGTCATTAGTGCCGAATAGCCTGCGGCAGCCCAGGCCGAAAAAAACTGGTCGCGGCGTTCGCGTACAACCAAGCCTTTTGAGTCAAAATCGGTAGCAACAACACTTCCCTTTGTTTGCAAAACAACAAAGAGCAGTAGTATTACTTTTATGTAGGCTGTTTTTGTCACTTGACTACAATTTTTAGGATGCGTGTTAATGTATTATTGTTCATTTTTAATTCAACAAAATAAAGCCCCGCTGTTGCCGGTGCTGCAATAGCAGATCTACCTTGAGCAAAAAATTGCCTGCTCTCCACAGTGCCTTGCGCATTGCGAATGATGGCTTCGCCGCCATTGGCAGCATCAACAAAAAACGGATGGCTTGCACTCACAAGAGTAGGATAGGCATCGGGTGATTCGTCGTGCGGACTGGGCGTAAACGGGCAACTAAATAATACTTCACCATCGGTATGGGTAAAGCGCATCGCATAACGCCCTGTGAAGTCGAGCGCGGGTGTTTCATGGAGAAAAGCGTGGGTGGCACCGTACAATTCTTCATCATTTTTGAACCATTGATAGGCACTAAAATATCGGTCGGGAATTTTGTAAATAGCCAACACATCGTTCCATTTTTGAGCAATTACCGAAGATGGATAATTGACTGTGATATTAAAAGGTTGTTCGGTGCCGCACAACAACAGCGTAGTCATGTGCAGCCTTGCCGGATAAACACCGGGAGGAAGCCCCAATGGCATATTAACAAAAATAGGTGTATTGGCAGATGTGTTGTAGGGCACATCAACAATATCGGTAAAATAATTTTTTGACTTTTCTTCAAAAGTAATAGAATATAGGGCGGGCAGTACAGTATTATCCAAGGTATGCTCAATAAAAATAGTGGCATCGTCGGCACAAGCCACGGTATGGGTAATGGTAAATTCTACATTGAGGTTGACGGTCAATGCCAAGTATATAAGGCTATCGCAGTTGCAACCGTTGGCTGTTTTGCGATACAAGATAATATCTTGAGTGGTAGTGCCCTTTTCAAAAGTGGTCAAATCATCAAATCGATAGGGAAGGTCGCTATTGCAAATAACCAATGTATCATACATTTTGTATGTTGGGTTCACAACAAATGTGAGCGTTACAGTGCTATCGCAGTTCAGTGATGACGTTCGGTGAAATACATAAGTGCCTGCAACATCCAAAGTGGTATCTCGATAGGTATAGGGCAACTCGTTATCACAAATTTCAATTGTTTCATTGATGGAGACAGGATGATTAATTGCAACATGCAGCCAAATAATAATACTATCACACACACCATCCTGAGTTTTTATTTTATTACCCTGATATATACCTGTTGAGGTGTTGAAAGGAAGATTATATGAATTTCCATAAGTATCTGCAAAAGTGTAATTGCTGCCATCGTAGCAAAAGGAATAATAAAAATGTTTATGAATGCTGTCTCTCACTGTAAGATTGAGCACTTTGATAGTATCGTTGCCAACGGTCTTCCTTATGGTATCACGGTAAATACCTGTTGTGTTGTATTGTTTTCCGCCGAACTCCACAGGACCGGCAGTGGCACAAATACTACGGGTGCTGCTGTCAACGCGTATAACTTTGAGATGAACAACACTACCGGGAGGACACGATAACGTTGCTGCAAAGGTGTCTATGCCGGTGATATCGAGACCTTTTCCAAAAAAATAATACTTTTCGCCACCGCGTAGTGTTACCGTATCATAGTAGAGTTGGGGTATTCCGGTGAGGGAGAATATATAAGTGCTGTCGCAACCACATGTAGTGGACTTGGTAGTGATGCGTATCTGTGTTCCTTCTTTTGCTTGCATGCCGCCTATACCCCATGGGTCGACTCTATGTTCATCTACGCAAGCAGTATCAAACTGGGTAAAGGTATAGGAAGGGCAAACCGTAAGATTAAGATTCACAATGCTGTCGCCGCCCGATGCGGCGGTATAGGTGGCTGTGTAAGTACCGGTTGTGGTGTAGGGTGGGGTGCCGGTTACAGTATGCGGGTTTCCCGCAAAAGAGTAACTTGAACCCGAGCAAATGCTTGAATCCACATTTGTGCTTGTACCCTGAGCCAACAAGGCATTTGTAGTCCCTACCAATAGCAACATCAATGCTGTTAGCACACACCTTATGCGATGATGGGTAAATTGCATCATTTTTGCTAATAATAATATACAAATACAAATGTACTATTTATGCTTGGAATTTGCAAAAAAAATAATGTTAGAAAATGTTTTTTTGCTTTTTTTAACCATTATTGTTCGATAAAAATCAATAAAGATGAACCGCTTTCGCATTTTTACACATTCAAAAACAACAAAGAGCAGCAGGAAAAACCTGCTACCCTTTGCATTAAGGCTTGCTTACGTTACCAATTGAGTATTTTCTTAAAGTCAAATTCAGCGGGGTTGGGCAGGAATTTTTTGGCTGCTTCGTAGTCCGCCGGGGTGATGTATTGACATACGTGGTTCAAAATGGTTTGCACATATTGGCTGTTTACATCCACTGTGCGCGGCGGGATTTTGCCTGTGGTGGGGTCTTGCAGGTCTTTGAGAAACAGCGGCGATACCTTACCTGTATTGTCCACATACACCATACAGCCCGTGTGGCCTGCCTTGTAGAGGTCATACACTCCTGTGCCCAGCAAGGTGCAGTACTGACGGTCGTAGGCTACAGGCACGTCGCAGCGTACTTCGTAGCCAATTTCTACGGGACGCGATTTCACTTTTACTTTCAATTCTGCCAATCGGGTGTCTATCATTTCGCAAAATACGTGCGCCTTCGAAATTTTGCCCAATTCGGGATGTCCGTGTTCGTCATAAGAAAAATACACGCCCGATTTTTTGATTTCCTCAAAACTCAATTCGTGAAATACACCTTCCGAAATGATGGCTGCGCCATAGTTTTCGCCCATTATTTTGCGTTTTACAATAGCCGAAATCACAAGGTTCACTATTTTGTCGCAGGTGATGGTGGTTTTGTTGAACATTTCGGGAATCACAATCATTGGAAAGTGGCACGAAGCCCCGATGCCAAAGGCAAGGTGCCCTGCCGAGCGTCCCATAGCAGCCAACACAAACCAGTTTTCGCTGGTGTGAGCATCTTCGTACACAGCAGTAGCAATGTGCGCTCCGCCCTCGCGTGCCGATTCGTAGCCAAAAGTGGGTGTGCCATTGGGCAACGGAAGGTCGTTGTCGATGGTTTTGGGCACGTGAACATTGGCAATGGGATATTTTTTGTCTTCCAAAAATTTTGCCACGCGGTTGGCAGTAGAGGCGGTGTCGTCGCCGCCCACAGTAACCAACAATTTCACGTTATTTTGTTTAAAAAAATCAAGATTAAAACGCTTTTCAAAGTCCTCGGCACTGGGTTTGTAGCGGCTCATAATGACCGTAGAACCACCCTTGTTAAAAATGTTATCCGCAAGCGGAAAGTCAATTTCTACCGTGCGCGGCGTGGCACTAAAGAGGCTACCGTAGCCTCCGTGCAAGCCAATTACGCGATAGCCGTTGCGCAAAAATACTTTGGCAACGCTGCCCACCACGGTGTTCATTCCGGGCGCAGGTCCGCCCCCTGTCAAAATTGCAATAGATTCTTTCATAGATAATTTTTTTAGGATAAAATGTGAAACTTTTTTGAAAAAAAAGCCCGCAAAGGTATAAATTTTTTTGTTCAAAACAAAAAATAAGTTATTTTTGCGCAGTAAAAAATTTAGAAAATGAATAATCTGCTTTGAAACCTGAAACTTGAAACTTTGAAACTCTAAAAAAATGACTTTTATCCCCACCGCCTTGCCTGAGGTGTATATCATTGAGCCGCAAGTGTTTACGGATGCTCGCGGGTACTTTATGGAGTGCTACAAGCAGGCAGAATTTGAGCAGCATTGCGGCAAAGTGCAGTTTGTGCAGGACAACGAATCGCAGTCGTCCTACGGGGTGCTGCGGGGTTTGCATTGGCAACGCGGCAAGGCCGCACAAGCCAAGTTGGTGCGCGTGATGGAAGGCACAGTGCTGGATGTGGCAGTGGACGTGCGGGTGTGCTCGCCCACTTTTGGCAAGCACGTGGCAGTAGAATTGAGTGCCGCCAACAAGCGGCAACTCTTTATTCCCCGCCACTTTGCGCACGGTTTTGTGGTGCTGAGCAGGCAGGCTACTTTTACCTACAAAGTAGATAATGTATATGCCCCGCAAACCGAGTGCTGTATTCGGTTTGACGACCCCGATGCGGGCATCGATTGGCGCATCCCCGCCAGCCAAATGCTACTCTCGCCCAAAGACCAAAATGGAATGAGTTTGCAAGAATGGAAAAAGATAGATATTTGATACCTCGTTTACAGTTACAATAAAATGTGTACCTTTGTCCACTCAAAAAAAAAACTCTAACGAGTATAAAATTGACCCCAAACTATTTTTGTATGAAAAAAATTTTTGTTTTATGGCTTGCTTTGGTCGCTTGTCAATGCACGTGGGCACAGGATACGCTTACATTGCAGCAGTGCATTGTGCGTGCCATCGAAAAAAGTTTTGACATCAAGATATTGCAAAACGAAGAACAAATTGCTGCCAACAACTACACCAGAGCCAATGCCGGATACACGCCCATCATTACAGGCAATGCAGCCGTCAATGGCGAAGCGCTGCAAGTGCCGGTGGCACACGGCGAGCAATATGTTGCCAACATTGGTGCCACGTGGAATGTGTTTGATGGTTTCAAAAAACAGGCTACCTACGAGTGGTTGTATGAAATGAAAATAAAGGGCGAACTCACTACCCGCTTAGCCATAGAAACATTGGTTGCCGAAATCACTACGATGTACTACGATTTGGTGCAGCGCAACATTCGTGCCCGCAATTTGCAGGAGTCTATAGGCTTGTCGCGGCACCGCTTGCGTATTGCCAAAGAAAAATTTTTGCTGGGTGCCTGTTCGCGCCTCGAAGTGTTGCAGGCAGAGGTGGATTTCAATGCCGACAGTTCGGCTTACGTGATTTATTTGGACGGCACGCGGCAACTCAAAATCAGATTCAAACAGCGGCTGCAAATTCCCTATTTGCATCAAATTGAAGTGGCAGATGCCGGCATTGCATTGAACAAAAATTTGGAGATTGGCGACCTGCACGAGCGTGTGCTGGTGCAAAATATCAGTTTGCAAATTTACGACAAAAACCGTGTTCTATCTGACTTGGAGCGCCAACAAGTGGAGGCTGCCCGCCGTCCGTACATCAACCTCAACGGCAACTATGGTTACAGCGGCACACCCTACGACAAGCCCAACGAATTGGGGCTTTCGTACAGTGCCACGCTGGGCATCAAGTTGTTCGACTGGGGCAATCAGCAACGTATGGAAAAAAACGCGAAGTTGCAAGAAATGAATCGCGAGTTGGAGTACCGCAAGCAAGAATTGCAAGTGCTCACCGACCTTGGCACGCTCTATGCCACCTACAAAAACTACCTCAATTTGTTGGATTTGGAAACGCTCAACAGCAAATTGGCTGCCGAAAAAGCAGATTTGGCATTGGAGCAGTATCAAATGGGACAGTTGTCGAGCCTCGAAATGCGTGAGTTTCAGCGCACACTTTTGGATGCTCAAAATCGTTTGGCAAACGCCCAATATCAAGTCAAGTATTCCGAAATCAATTTGTTGCAATTGTGTGCCATGACTTCTTCTTATTTAGAAGATAACAAAAATAATTCTATTACCAACCATCGTGATGCAAAATAAATAAAAACAGATGTTGTCTATTTTCAAAAAAGAAATCGTTGCGTTTTTTTCGTCGCTCATTGGATACCTTGTGGTGGGCGTGTTTTGGCTGCTGTGTGCGTGGTTTTTGTGGCTGGCACCCACCGAATATAATATCTTGAGCGCAGGGCAGGCAAACGTGGACGGCTTGTTTTTGATAGCCCCTTGGGTGTTGCTATTTTTGGCGCCTGCTGTTACTATGCGCAGTTTTGCCGAAGAGCGCAAAACGGGCACCATAGAGGTTTTGCTCACACGCCCCATCACCGATATGCAGTTGATTTTGGGTAAATTTTTGGCTACACTCGCCTTGGTATTCATTGCGCTATTGCCCACCTTGTTGTATTTTTACACCGTTTATGCCTTGGGCAAACCCATTGGAAACATTGATACCGGCGCGTTTTGGGGTGCCTATCTTGGTTTGATACTGCTGGCAGGCTGCTATCTTTCGGTAGGAATTTTTGCCTCCTCGCTCACCGATAACCAAATAGTAGCCTTTATTATAGCCGCCCTCACCGCCTTTGTGCTCTACCTTGGATTTGACGGATTGGCAGCCCTGCCCTGGCTCAAACAAAGCAACTATTGGATAGGCAATTTGGGCATCAACGCCCACTACAAGTCCATTAGCAGAGGCCTCATTGACCTTGCCGACATCGCCTATTTTGTAGGCGTATCGTGTATTTTTTTGTTTGCCACGCGCTTCAAATTGCAATCGCGATATACAAACTGAAATGGGCAATAAGTAAGCCAATCCCAATGAGGACATAGACAAAATTGAAATTTTGATTTTTTGGTAATTCAAAAAAGTATTCTTATCTTTGTTAGAAAAGTCTTAGTATAAGACTTAAAATTAAAATTATGAATAAGACAAAAAACAGCGGCAATACGAACACCGATTTAGACCGCCTGAAAATGCGGGAGACAACATTATTCATTATTCATTCTAAAAATTATGCGTTACTACATCGAATTGGCGTACAAAGGTACGCGGTTTCACGGCTGGCAAATGCAAGGCAATGCCTACACGGTACAATCTGAACTCAACCGCGCCTTGCAAGTGGCTTTTCGGTTGCCCATTTCGACCTACGGCTGCGGGCGCACCGACACCGGCGTGCACGCTCGGCAGTTTTTTGCCCAATTTGACGTGCCCGAGCCTATCGAAGACTTTGACCGCTTGGTCTATAAACTCAACGGAATACTGCTGCCCGATATTAGCATTTTTCGCATTTTTGAGGTAGAATCCAACGCCAGCACACGTTTTGACGCGATTGCCCGCACCTACAAATACTTTATTACCACCTACAAAAGCCCATTTTTGCAGGATTTTGCGTGGTACATCCCCACTCCTTTGGATTTGAAAAAAATGAACCGAGCCGCCAAATTGCTCACCAAAACCACCGAATTTGGCTCTTTTGTGAAAGCAAATGCCGAGACCAAAACCAATACCTGCTATGTGAAAGAGGCAGAATTTGAGGAAAATCCAGCCAACCGAACCATCACTTTTACCATTACCTCCAACCGCTTTTTGCGCAGTATGGTGCGCACCGTTGTGGGCACATTGGTGGACGTGGGCAAAGGCAAAATTTCGTACAAAGAAATGAAGGCAATTATCGACAGCCAAGACCGCCAAGAGGCAAGCGATTCGGCACCCGCAGCAGGGCTGTTTTTGTGGGCAATACGGTATCCGTATATTTAGAGCAGTTTTTCGACAGGCAACATACAGATTATGGAAAAAATAAACATTTTTTTGCTTTTAAAAAAACATTCGTACCTTTGTTGTTGAAAAAAATTTAGGTATTTTTATAAAAAATAGAGAGTAATATTATGTTATCATTATAGTAGCGTAACAGCGAGCAGTTCATCACTTTTCATTGTCGATTGTAAATTGTTGATTATGCCAAAGTCTGTTTTTTTGCTAATTTTTTTGCTGGCAAGCCTTGCGGGACAAGCCTTGCCGCTGCGTGGGGGTGATGCTTGTTTTGACCCGCACATCAAAAGCATACAGTTGCACAAGGAAGGTGCACCGCTGGTAGAACCTGTGGTAGTCTTGGGTAGCGGCGAGCAAGTGTGGCTCACATTTGACGATTTGAGCAGCGAGCGGCGCTATTTTACCTACCGCCTTGTGCTCTGCGATGCCGATTGGCACCCAAGCGACCTCCCTTACACCGACTACATTGCAGGCTTTTGGGACGACAATATCGCCGACTACAATTCTTCATTTAATACGCTCACGCCCTACACTTTTTTTTCGTTGCGATTGCCCAATGAAAACACGCAATTTACACTATCGGGCAACTACAAAATTGAAGTGATGGATGCCGACTATCCCAATGACATACTTTTTAGCAAAGGATTTGCGGTGGTAGAGCACACTTTGCCATTTGCTGTGCAGTGCAAAGTGCGGCAACAACCTTTGGCTGGGCAGCCGGAGTGCAGGCAGCGATTAGATTTCAAGGTGGATTATACTTCTGTGAATATCCAAAATCCGCGCACAGAAGTCAAGGTGCGCATTACGCAAAACGGCTACTTGCCGCCTGCGGTGCCGCCTGAGCCTGTGTTTATTTTGCCCACGGGCATTGATTATGCGATGTACGACAAAAATTTGTATGCGGGAGGTGCAGAATATCGAAAATTTGACATCAGCAGTTTTGAATATCGCAGTTTGCGCGTGCGCAAAATTCAAGTGGAAGAAGGGCAGTACTATGTACTGTTGGACGAGGATGCCGTGCTGCGGCAATACATTGCCAGCACCGACATCAACGGCAGTTACATTGTCAAAAACGCTCGCTACGAAGAAAATAGCAACACCGAAAGCGACTATGCGCAGGTGCTTTTTACGCTACTCACACATCGCCCGCTGCAAGGCAAGGTCTATGTTTTTGGCGAATTTACCAATTGGCAATTATCAGACGATTATCTAATGTTGTACAGCGCCGAGCGCAGCACTTACGAACTCACATTGCCCGTCAAACAAGGCTTTTACAACTATCGCTACCTATTGGTGGACGAGGATGGTAATGTGGATTTTGGTGCTCTTGAAGGCTGCTCGCACGAAACCGAAAACAGTTATGGTATCTATGTTTACTACCGTTCGCCCCTCGACCGCCACGACCGTTTGATGAATGTTACAACAGTGGGATTACAAAATTCTAAATAATTTTTTTATGAAAAAAACATTACTCATTACAGGCGGTGCGGGCTTTATTGGTTCGCACGTGGTGCGGCGGTTTGTAACTCGTTACCCCGATTACCACATCATCAATTTGGACAAACTGACCTACGCCGGAAATTTAGAAAACCTAATAGACATCAAGGATGCCGCGAATTATACTTTTGCCAAAGGCGATATTTGTGATGCCGAATTGTTGCAAAAATTGTTTGGCAAACACAACATCACAGGGGTGGTGCACCTTGCTGCCGAGTCGCACGTTGACCGCTCCATTGCCCATCCTATGGAATTTATTCGCACCAATATCATGGGTACAGTAACGCTGTTGAATGCCGCAAAATCGGCGTGGGCAAACGATTATAGCGACAAACGATTGTACCATATTTCGACCGATGAGGTGTATGGTGCGCTGGGCAGCACAGGATTTTTTACCGAAGAAACACGCTACAATCCGCACAGCCCTTACTCTGCCTCAAAAGCAAGTTCCGACCATTTGGTGCGTGCCTACCACGATACCTACGGCTTGCCCACAGTAATTTCTAACTGCTCAAACAACTATGGCGAAAATCATTTTCCCGAAAAATTGATACCGCTCGCCATCAACAACATCAAAAACGGCAAGCCCATACCCGTGTATGGCAAGGGCGAAAACGTGCGCGATTGGCTCTATGTGCAAGACCACGCAGCCGCCATTGATTTAATTTTTCACAAAGGAAAAATCGGCGAAACCTACAACATAGGCGGGCACAACGAATGGCGCAACATCGACCTCATTCTATTATTGTGCAGCCTGATGGACAAAAAATTGGGACGCCCGCAAGGCAGGTCTGCCGAGCAAATTACCTACGTTACCGACCGCGCAGGGCACGACCTCCGCTACGCCATTGATGCCTCCAAAATTGCGCGGGAGTTGGGCTGGAAGCCATCCGTTACCTTTGAGCAGGGCTTAGAAAAAACTGTGGATTGGTATCTTGCCAACGATGAATGGCTACAGCACGTTGTGAGCGGCGATTACGAAAAATACTATCAACAAATGTATGACGGGAGATAAAAAATGCCAACAGTATTTCTATTAAAGTTTGTAAAATTCTGCATCGTTGGCGGGTCGGGGGTGTTGGTGGACTTTGGTACAACCTGGTTGCTCAAAGAAAAAGTGCGGCTCAACCGTTACCTTGCCAATGCCTGCGGATTTTTGCTGGCAGCCTCTTCCAATTACCTGCTCAATCGCCTGTGGACATTTGCAAGTCAAAATCCACACATTGCCGCCGAATATATGACTTTTGTTGCCATTGCCCTCGTGGGTTTGGGCATCAACAGCCTTGTGATATGGCTGCTTTCCGATAAATGGGGATGGCAATTTTATTTTTCAAAAATTGTAGCCACAGGAGCGGTAACGTTGTGGAATTTTGCCATGAATTATTGGCTAACTTTTTAATAATAACTTGTTTGTAACTCACATCCAAGTTACAAATACAATTAAAAGTTGAATTTACGCATTCATATTTTCGTATTTCAAAAAAAAGCACTACCTTAGCGCCCTAATTTTGAGGTTCGCTTTGGAGCAAGTTGGTTTTGTTTTGCACAACGCTTGTTGGCGCAAGGCTTTTGTATATGTTATAAAATATAAAAAATGAAAAATCAAGTAGAAAAAACACACTATTCTGATAAAGAATTGGAAGAGTTTAAGGCACTGATTATTGAAAAATTGGATGTTGCCCGCAAAAATTTTGCTGTGCTGCGCGAAACTATTATGCAGAGCACGAGCAACGATACTGCCGACACCTCGCCCACTTTTAAAGTATTGGAAGAGGGCGCGTCCACGCTTTCTAAGGAAGAAGCCGTTAAGTTGGCAGAGCGGCAGCAAAAGTTTATTCAGCACTTGGAGGCTGCCTTGATGCGCATCGAAAACAAAACCTACGGTATATGCCGCGAAACAGGCAAGTTGATACCTGCCGACCGCCTGCGCGCCGTGCCGCACGCTACTTTGAGCATCGAAGCCAAAGGTAATTGATTGCGAATAACAAATATGAAGGTACAGGTAAAAGTTCTACTCATCACATTGGCAATTATTGTTGCCGACCAAGCCCTCAAAATTTGGGTCAAAACTACCATGTGTTTGGGGCAAGAGTATGCATTGATAGGCGATAAAGTGCTTTTGTACTTTACCGAAAACAACGGAATGGCTTTTGGGATGGAGTTGTGGGGCACCACAGGAAAACTGTTGCTCACCGTGTTTCGCGTTGTTTTTATAGGGGTTATAGGCTGGTATTTGGTTAAGTTGATAAAGCGGCACGAAAAAGCAGGCATCGTGTATGCCTTAGCCATAATGTTGGCGGGCGCTGCCGGCAATTTGATAGATTGCTTGTTCTACGGATTGATGTTCAGCGCGTCCACCTATACTTCGGTAGCGCAAATGTTTCCGCCCATGGGAGGCTACGCGCCCTTAATGTTTGGCAAAGTGGTGGATATGTTTTATTTGCCGGTCATCAACACCGTTTTGCCGCAGTGGGTGCCCATTTGGGGAGGCGAGCATTTTGTATTTTTTCGCCCGATATTCAACATTGCCGATTCTGCTATTACTTGCAGCGTATTTTATTTGCTTATATTTCAACGAAAAGCATTATCTTTGTTGCTCAATGAAAAAACAAAGGCTGACAAAAATTTAATTGACTGATTTTACTAACAATTTTAATATCTTTATTTTTAATTTTTAAACATTTTATATTATGAAAAAAATATCTGTATTAGCAACTTTTGTTGCATTGTCGGCGGCATTGTATGCTCAGCCAAAATTGACCTACACCGACCACGCTTTGCGTAGTGGCGATGTGCATCAAACTCGTGCCGTAACCTACTGCGAGCCTTTGCAGGAGGGTGCCGGCCAAGTGTGGGACTACAGCGGTACGCAAATCACAGGTGCCGTTTACAACGAGGCATTGGGCGAGGGCACTGCCCCCGGCAACATCGCCGTGAGCAACGACGATGGGGTGCTGTTCAATTTTAACGTAACCAACACCGGCAACGAGTACTACGGTTACGCTCTCAAAAATTACAGCGTGGTGTATGAGCAGCCCATTCTCAAAACGCGCTTTCCGCTTGTTTACTTAGACCAACATTCGGGTGCGTATGGCGGCTACGTGCTTGCCAACAATACACGACACAACATTGAGGGCACTTATTCATCAACAGCAGATGCCTACGGCACCTTGATTTTGCCCAATGGCGTGGTGATTGAAAATGCGCTGCGTGTAAAAACCACCGAAGTTCACAAAGAGGGCAACGCCAATAATCAAGTGGAACTCACAAAATACTTGTGGTATGCTCCGAGTTTGCGTTATCCTGCCTTTGTTACCCACATTTGGAACACCACCCAAGGCGGCACTTTTCAAAAGACCTCGCACGTGAGTGTAGAAGCCCTCAACTATGTGCCCGCAGCCAAAGAAAACAACAGCCCTGTTGCCGCCAGCCGTCTCAGCAAAGATGTTGCCTACAAGGTATATCCTACCACTGTGGAGAGCAGCACCAATGTTACCTACACTCTTACCCAACCCACTGTGGTTACTATAAAAGTGTATGATATGAACGGCAATTGCCAAAAAATCATTGTGAGTGCCGAAGAACAAGCCGAAGGCAATTATGAATATACCTACACCCCAACATCGGTGGGCATTCACATCGTTTCCTTTAAGTTTGGCACACAGCCCTACAATGCTTATGTTGTTAAAAAATAAACGAACTTTCTCCTAATTTTGTATTGTAACTCGTTGATTTACAGCGAGTTACAATTTTTAGAATTTAAAGTTATTTGCTATGGATGCCAATGATATTAAACCTATAAAAGAGGATGCCCAAGGCAAAATGAAAAAAGCCCTTGAGCACCTTGAGCAAGAACTGCTCACTGTTCGTGCAGGCAAAGCCAATCCCCACGTGTTGGACAATGTGATGGTGGACTACTACGGTGCTCCCACGCCCTTGGCGCAGGTGTCGAGCGTTACGGTGCCCGATGCCCGCACAATTTTGATACAGCCTTGGGAAAAAACGATGCTGCACCCCATCGAAAAGGCTATTTTGGTTGCCAACATTGGGTTTACGCCGCAAAACAACGGCGAACACATCCGTATTAACGTGCCCCCGCTCACCGAAGAGCGCCGCAAAGACTTGGTGAAACAGACCAAAGTGGAGGGCGAAAACGCTCGTATGAGCCTGCGCAACGCCCGCCGCGATGCTGTGGAACACTTCAAAAAAATGCAAAAAGAAGGGCTATCCGAAGACCTTGCCAAAGATGCCGAAACCGAAATGCAAAAAATTACCGACACCTTTGGCAAACAAATAGACGAAGTGATTGCCAAAAAAGAGCAGGAAATAATGACCGTGTAGGAAGTAGAGACCCGACACACACCACAAATGCCTGCCATTTGTTGATATTGAAGTATGTTGCAAAAAATTGTTCGGTACAAAACAGGTATTTATGTTACACTTATCTTTCATTTGTGCGCACTGATAGTGTTGATGCTCTTTAAGATAAGTGCCGTGCAGTATGCACCGCCCCAATTGATAGAAATTGCCTTTGACAACCAACAAGAAGAAATAGCCAAACTACAGCAAGAGCGGCAGCGCATTGAGCAAGAACTTGCAGCCGAAATGCAGCAAGCCGCCGCGCGGCCTAATGCACATTCGCTTTTGCGCAACGTGGCAGTGAACCAAGAACTACCCACCGACCACGAACTGATGGCACAAAACGCAGCCTTGCAGCAGCGCATTGAGGCAACGCAACAAATGATGAAGGACTACAACAGCCAAGAAGCAACCTTGCCCAGCGCAGCACCAGCCACCGAAACCAAGCCCTACGCGGGACCCTCGGTATTGTCCTATTTATTGAAGGGACGTCAGGCGCACTATTTGCCTGTTCCTGTGTACAAATGCGAAGGCGGAGGCAAAGTGCTTACGCTCATTGTAGTAGCACAAACAGGCGATGTAGTGAGTGCCGAAATAGACAAAGCCCATTCTGTGAACAACGAATGCCTTTGCACTGCTGCCCTGCAAGCCGCCCTGCGCTCAAAATTCAGCGTGGGCAATAGCCGACAACGAGAGCAAGGTAGCATTACTTACCAATTTGTGGCGCAATAATTTCAGCGACCAACTAACCCAAAAAAAATCGTCGTTTTTTATTTTTGGGGCATTTCAAAAAAAAGATGTACATTTGCCAAATAATGTAATTGTATTTTATTTGTTAATACTATGGAAAACTTATTAGAAATTGTAAATCATTTTGCCATCCATGGCAAAGTGAAAAATGTGAGTCCGTTTGGCAATGGGCACATCAACGATTCGTATTGGGTGCAAACGCTCAGCGGTGCGCCACACTACGTTTTGCAACGCATCAATCATCAAATTTTTAAAGATGTAGAGGCATTGCAAAACAACATCCAACGAGTAACAGAGCACATTCGCGGCAAATTGGCAGCCCAAAACACCCCCGATGTGGATAGGCGAGTGCTCACACTTGTGAGTACTTTGGATGGCAAATTGTATCACAAAACGCCCGATGGCAACTATTGGCGCGTGATGCTCTACATTGCCGACAGCCAAAGTGTAGATGCCGTTTCGCCCGAATTGTCATATACGGCAGGGCGCGCTTTTGGCAATTTTCAATCTATGCTCGCCGATGTGCCTGCGCCGCCTTTGGTAGAAACTATCCCCAATTTTCACAACATCGAAGCCCGCTTGGCAACTTTTAGAGAATCGGTCAAAGCCAATCGTGCCAGGCGTTTGAGCAAGGTTGCCTACGTGGTGGACGAGATAGAAAAACGCGCCGGCGATATGTGCCAAGCAGAACAACTGCACCGCCAAGGGCAACTGCCCAAACGCATCAACCACTGCGACACCAAAGTGAACAACGTGCTTTTTGACAACGATGGCAACGTGCTTTGTGTGATAGATTTAGACACCGTGATGCCGGGTTTTGTGGTATCGGATTTTGGCGATTTTATGCGCACCGGCGCCAATCACGGACAAGAGGACGACGAGAATTTGGACAATGTATATTTTTTGATGGATATTTTTGAGGCATACACCAAAGGTTATCTCGAAACTGCCAAAAGTTTTTTGACGCCATTAGAAATCAAACTATTGCCCTTTGGCGCAAAATTGCTCACTTATATGCAAACCGTGCGCTTTTTGACCGACTACTTGGACGGCGACATCTACTACAAAATTAAACACCCCGAGCACAATTGGCAACGCACCCAAGCGCAGTTCAAATTGTTGCAAAGCATCGAAAGCAACTACGATGCAATGTGCCAATACATAGCGAAAAATTTGTAATGCATTGCGAAGAATCTGTTACGCAGCGTGCCGCGTTTCTACCAACCAAGGTGTTGCGAAATTGTGGTTTTCCGTAGGGTAGGGTGGGGGTATCGTTTTGAACCTAAATCAATACTTTATGTTTTTGTAATTTAATAATTTAATTTTTGCTGAAGTATTTTCCATTTCGCCACAATAGACGATTTGTTTGCTCACTACTCTGTCGCCAAATATCTTTTCAAAGGCAACAAGTCCTTTTCCAAAATCGGGATGGTAGGTTTGAGATGATTTTATTTCTATGGCTTCAAACGATTTTCCGTTGAGCAGCAACAAATCAACCTCATTTTTGTTGCTGTCGCGATAAAAATAGAGATTACTTGATTTCCCTTTATTGAACCTATTTTTTAGATAATTGGCAACCACAAAATTTTCAAAAATATGTCCTCGCATTTTATCTGTTTCCAATTGTTTATTACTCTCAATATCCAATAAATAACAGGCAAGACCGGTATCCACAAAATAGAGTTTTGAGTGTTTCACTAATCTTTTGTTGATATTTTCAAAGTAAGGCGGAAGCATAAAAATGATATAAGACGCTTGCAAAACCGACAACCAAGCATTGATTGTATTGACCGATACCCCAACTTCATTAGCCAAATCGGAGGTATTAAATAAACTTCCAATTCTGCCCGCACAAAGCCGCAGAAAGGTGTGAAACTGCCTCATATCCTTAACATTGAGCAGGTCGCGCACATCGCGTTCGAGATAGGTTTTGACATAATTGGAGTACAAAAGTGCCGGCGTTACTTGGGTAGAATAAATGGCAGGGTACAGTCCTTCAAAAAGTATTTCGTCAATGCTTTTGTCTATCAAAAATAGTGAAACTTCATGGTAAGAAAATGGCAACAATTCAAATACTGCGCTTCGTCCTGCCAACGATTGCGTCATATTTTTCATCAACGAAAAATTGGAACTGCTTGACAAAATAAATTTTCGCGCAGGAT
This sequence comes from Bacteroidia bacterium, assembly GCA_025996715.1. Lineage (GTDB taxonomy): Bacteria > Bacteroidota > Bacteroidia > Bacteroidales > UBA932 > BNTQ01. The sequence continues at coordinate 50,562 of BNTQ01000004.1, forward strand.
TATCATCCACCATTCCTTGAATGTATGAAAAGAGTTCCGGCACATGATGTGCTTCGTCGATAATCAAGCCCTTTGAATCGGCATTCAAAAAGCCAATAGGGTCATTTTGAGCAAATGCCCTAACATCAAGATTTTCCAATGAGCGATATTCAAACTCAGTAAATACCTGCCGAATAAGAGTTGTTTTGCCCGATTGCCGTGGACCGGTTACTGTAACTACAGGAAAATAATTACAAGCCTCTTTTATTATCTCCGCTATATCTCTGTTTATCAACATATTACAACTATTTTATGCAAATTTTAAGTTCAACTGCAAAAATACATAAAATAATTCAAAAAACAAAAATATGATAATCGAATATGAACCTATTTTGTAAAAAAATCGCGTTTTTTTTGTTTTCAACAAAAGATATTCTATCTTTGTAGCCCCAAATTTTGGGTGTAAACTATTTATTTTTTTTAAAAACATAAAAAAATGCAAGGAAAAGGTGCAATTACTTTTTTGGCAATCACGCTGGGATTGGTGTGTTTGTTTGAGTTATCATTTTCGTTGGTAACTTATCGCGTAGGCAATAAAGCAGAAGCGTATGCCAGGGGGGCAGACGGTGTGGTTGACCACGTCAAGGAGACCCACTATTTGGACTCTATGTCCTCAGAGGTAGTGTATAACATAGGCGTAGCCAAGTTTACCTACAAAGAGTGCAAGGAAAAAGAAATCAACCTTGGGCTTGACCTCAAAGGCGGTATGAACGTGATGTTGGAGGTGTCGGTGTCCGAAATTGTTGCCTCTATGGCAAACAACAGCAACGATGACGTTTTTCGCCGCACCTTGCAACTCGCCAAAGAAAGCCAAACGGCAGCATCCGACGACTTTGTTGCCTTGTTTGCAAAAGCCTTTAAACAAGTGGCGCCCAACGACAAACTCAACCGCATTTTTGGCACCTACGAACTGCGCGACAAAATCAATGCCAACACCAGCGACGACGACGTGGTGGCAGTGTTGCGTGCGCAAACAGATGCTGCGGTGGCAAACTCTTTTAATGTGTTGCGCAGTCGTATCGACCGCTTTGGCGTAACGCAGCCCAACCTGCAACGCTTGGGCAATACAGGCCGCATTTTGGTGGAATTGCCCGGCGTGAAAGAGCCTGAGCGCGTTCGCAAACTGCTGCAAGGAACTGCCAACCTCGAATTTTGGGAAACCTACGAAAATGCCGAACTTTTTAGAGCATTAACCGAAGCCAATGATAAAATACGCGACCATGAAACCGCCAATGCCCCCAAAGCAGACACGGCAAAATTGGCAACAGCCAAATCCGCCGAGGGAGTAAGCAAAACCGATTCTGCGGCTACCGACAATGTGTCGGATGTGTTGGCTACGCTGGGACAATCGGCTGATAGCACAGCAGCAGTGCAAGAAAATGAAGATTTTGCCAAACAAAATCCACTTTTTGCCACTTTGCAACCTATGGTTGACCCACAAACAGGGCAACCTGCCCCCGGTGCCCGCGTGGGTATTGCCCATTACCGCGACACCAGCAAAATTCGCCGTTGGTTGGAACTGACGCAAATTCGCACCATTTTTCCTCGCGATGTACGCTTTGTGTGGTCTATCAAATCGGTGGACAAGGGCGGCAATTACTATGAACTCGTTGCCCTCAAAGTTAATACCCGCGACGGCAAAGCGCCGTTGGACGGTGCGGCGGTGGTGGATGCCAACAAAGGTTTTAGCGGCACAAGTGCTTATGCCGACGTGTCGATGTCGATGAACGCCGATGGTGCCAAGGTTTGGGCGCGCCTCACAGCCGACAATATAGGCAAGTGCGTGGCTATTGTTTTGGACGATTATGTATATTCCTATCCTCGTGTCAATCAAGAAATCAAAGGCGGCAATTCGTCTATTACCGGTAATTTTACAACACAAGAAGCCGACGACTTAGCCAACGTGCTCAAATCGGGTAAATTGCCCACGCCTGCCCGCATCATACAAGAGTCGGTGGTGGGTCCCTCGCTGGGGCAGGCATCTATTGATGCAGGTATGACCTCGGTTATTATTGCGTTCATATTGGTGTTGATTTATATGCTTTTCTTCTACAACAGAGCAGGTTTTGTGGCAAATATCGCCTTGTTGTGCAACGTGTTTTTGCTCTTTGGTGTGCTGGCTTCGATGCGCGCGGTGCTTACGCTGCCGGGCATTTGCGGTATTGTGCTCACCATGGGTATGGCGGTGGATGCCAACGTGATTATTTATGAACGCATTAAGGAAGAGTTGCGAGCGGGAAAAGGGCTGCGGCTGGCTATTTCGGATGGTTACAAAAATGCCTATTCCGCTATCATCGACGGCAACGTAACCACGCTCATCACAGGTATCATGCTGTTCTTCTTTGGTTCGGGTCCCGTTCAAGGTTTTGCTACTACATTGGTTATCGGTATTTGCACCTCAATGTTCTCTGCCATCTTCATATCACGCCTTGTTTTTCTTGCATTGTTGAAGAAAAACAAAAACATTACCTTTGATAACTCGGTGGTGCGCAATTTTATGAAAGGCGTAAAGGTGGATTGGATGGGCATTCGCAAATATGCTTATGTGATTACAATTACTTTGGCAGTGCTGGGAGTAGGCTCTTTGGTTGTGCGCGGCGTATCCTACGGCGTGGACTTTGCAGGAGGACGTGCTTATGTGGTTAAATTTGACCAAAAAGTGCAAGCCGAAGACGTGCGTGCGGCTATGCGTGAGCACATTGAAGTCGAAAAAGGTGCCTCTGTGGAGGTAAAAACTTATGGGCAAGCAGGCAGCCAATTGCGCATCACCACCGACTACAAAATCAAAGACCAATCGCAGGCAATGGATAGCATAGTGGATAGGCTGATGTATGAATCGCTGAAATCTTTTTATGCCAATCCCGTCACATTTGCCGAGTTCAATTCCACGATGTTCAATCCCAATGGTATCATACAATCGGAAAAGGTGGGTCCCACTGTTGCCGATGATATTAAACGCGATGCGATAGTTGCCATCATTTTGGCATTGCTGGCAATGTTTGCTTACATTGCCGTGCGGTTCAACAAGTGGCAATGGGGATTTGGTGCGGCAGTGGCGCAAACACACGATGCCTTTTTTGTTCTCTTTTTGTTCTCGGCATTGTCGGGCGTTGTGCCATTTACCTTGGATATTGACCAAAACTTTATAGCGGCGTTGCTCACTGTGATTGGTTATTCTATCAACGATACCGTAATTATTTTTGACCGTATTCGTGAAAATATAACCAATCATCCTAAATTAGATTTGAAACTCAATATCAACAACGCTATCAATGACTGTATAGTGCGAACCATTAATACCGCAGGCACCACTTTGATAACTTTGCTCGCTATGTTCCTATTTGGCGGCGAAGCCATACAGGGCTTTACGTTTGCTTTGATATTCGGTATCATTGTAGGTACCTATTCTTCGACATTTATAGCCACTGCCACCGCTTACGAATTGTTCAAACGCAAAGAAAGGAAGGCGGCTGCCTTGCTTGCCAAAGCCTAACCGGACTATCTCATTTGAACGCGGAGTAAGATGGCAACAAACCCTACACCCGGCAATTATGAGACTCTGCTCAAGGAATTGAAACAGAAAAACTACAAACCCATTTACTTGCTAATGGGTACGGAGCCTTACTTTATCGACTCCATTAGCACCTACCTTGCCCAAAATGTGCTCACAGAGGAAGAAAAAGCCTTTAACCTCACCACGCTCTATGGCAACTCTTGCGACGTGAGCCAAATAGATTCCGTAGCCCGCCGCTATCCTATGATGAGCCAGTATCAGGTGGTGATAGTGCGGGAGGCGCAAAGTGTAAAAAAAATAGAGGAGTTAGAAAAATACGTTTCCAAACCGCTCAATAGTACAATTTTGGTGTTGTGTTTCAACGAAAAAAAGTTGGACAAACGCAAAGCCTTGTACAAAAATATCGTCAAAAATGGGGTGGTTTTTGAAAGCGAAGAGTTCAAATCCTACGACTCCAACTTATCCACCTGGGTGAGCAATTACGTGAAAACGCAAAAGCATTGCAGCATCGACAGCACCACAATTGCCCTTGTGATAGAAGCCTTAGGCATAGATTTATCAAAAATCGTGAGCGAATTGGATAGGCTCATGATGATGTTGCCGCAAGGCACCACCCAAATCACAGCGCAGCACATCGAGTTTTTGGGCATCAGCAAAGATTTCAACATATTTGAACTCAGCAATGCCCTGCTGCAAAAGGATGCTATCAAAGCCTACCGCATTGTTTTTTACTTAGAAAATCTCAAAGATTTTAATATATCCAGCGTTTTGAGCAACATCGGCGATACCTTTGCCAAATTGTTTGCCTTTCAAATGCTCAAAACAAAATATGCCCCCAAAATGCCGCCCGACGTGGAATTGCAAGAGGTAATAGGCATCCATCCCTTTTTGGTGAAGCAAAACTACGCACCCGCAGCCGGCAAATACACCCCCTCCAAAACGCGGCAAATCATTGAGCAAGTTCGCCGCTTGGATATGCGCAGCAAAGGCTGGGAAGGCACCGCCCCCAACGGCGGCGACACACTACGAGAGTTGGTGGGGATTATTTTGCATTAGCCAATTCAGCATAAATAGCGCGAGGTAGAGCATTAGGTCAAATAGTTTTTTTATATTTTTCTAATAATTTATATTATATTAAATAGAATTTTTTAACATACAAAATACTACTCTCAACCTCAAAAAAAAAGTGAAATTTTGGACAAAGAAAAATTTAAAGGAAAAATTAGATGGCTTTTAGTTTTTTCTCGATGCTGACAATTGTGTCTTTGAAAGTGCGATTGGTTTCCATCATATTATTTACTGTTTTGCAGGCGTGCAGCACAGTGGCGTGGTTTTTGCCGCCAATTTTTGCCCCTATAGCAGCCAGAGAATTTTCGGTGAGCATTTTGCAAAAATACATCGCTACCTGACGTGCTTGCACTATCTCGCGTTTGCGGGTGCTGGATTGTGATTTGACAAGGGGAATTTGGAAATAATCGAACACCGTTTTTTGGATTTGCTCAACAGGATACTCTTTGGGAGTGGTTCTCACGTTTTTTTCGACCGTATTGCGCGCTACCTCTACCGAGAGTGTTTTTTTGTTGAACGCTGCTTGTGCAAGCAAAGTTGTGAGCACGCCCTCAAACTCGCGCACACCATCGGTAATTTTGGAGGCAAGGTATTCTACAACATCATCGCCAATCTCTATGCCGTCTCTATAAACTTTGTGCTTGAATATCTTGAGGCGTGTTTCGTAGTCGGGCGAGGTAAGTTCGGCAGTAAGCCCCCATTTGAAGCGCGAAAGTACACGTTTTTCAAAGCCTTCCAATTCTATAGGAGGCTTGTCGGCGGTGAGAATCAGTTGCTTTTTGGCGTTTTGCAAATGGTCAAATATATGAAAAAAGGTGTTTTGTGTGCCTGTTTTGCGTGCAAAATCGTGCACATCGTCCAAAATGAGCACATCTATCATTTGATAAAAGTTCAAAAAATCGTTGATTTCATTCTTTTGGGTAGCACTCACAAATTGCTCCTGAAAACGACGGGCACTCAGGTAGAGCACCACTTTTTGGGGATGCAGTCGCTTGGTTTCTAAGCCAATAGCGTGCGCCAAATGGGTTTTGCCCGCCCCTGTGTTGCCGTGAATAAACACAGGCGAAAAGGCAGTTTCGCCCGGACGCTGTGCTATTGCCATTCCTGCCGAGCGTGCCAATCGGTTGCAATCGCCCTCAATGTAATTTTCAAAAGTATATTTGGGGTCTAATTGAGAATCAACCTCTAAGGTTTTTAAACCCGGTACAATAAAAGGGTTGAATTTTGGAGGCGAAGCCACCAAAGGCACAGGTCTGTTGTGCACCATCACTTGCTCGCGTTGAGGTATGGGCTTGGTGGTAGTGCCTGCCATCAGTATTTTCCACTCCAAGCGGGCAGTGCCCAATTCTTTGCGAATTACCTTGCGCATAAGGTCAAGGTAAGAGCCTTCGATGTGTTCTACAATGAAATGACTATTGGCTTGCAACAACAATGTGTTGTTTTCCAACTTGATAGGTAACAAATCTTTGAAAAAAGTTTTATAGCAATCTTCCGTTACATTGTCCCTAATAATAGAGAGACAATTTCCCCATATTTCTTGTACTGTAGCCATTATTAAATTAAAGGTATTTTTTTGCTCCGTGCAAAAATTTCGATTGCAAAGTTGAACAAAACTTATCGAAAAAAAAAATTATTAACAATACTTTTTATTAATAATTTTGTAAATCATTCAAATAGAATGATTTAATTTTTGATTTTTTTTTGCCCCTCAAAAAGGGTTAAATTTTGCTCTTTTAAAACTTCATTGATTATCAAATGATTATGATTTTTCTAATGTTTAGCCCCCTACCCTACTTTTTCAAAAAAATGTATTCATGAGCATTATTGTCCGATAAAAATCAATAAAAGATGGGTGGTTGCAACAAAATTTGCGGCAGTATGCACCCTATTTGAAATAAATTTCTTACCTTTGCAAAAAGCCGATGCCCAAGCCGCCCGCATAGCCGAATTAGCAAAACAACCTTTGCACTAAATATAAACAAAAAATATATGGCAACAATAGTAAGCAGCAGCAAGTTTCGCTCCCATCAAGGTGCGATGTTTGATTTAGCCGACGCCGGCGAACAAATCTTTATCAAACGCCGATATAAGCCGTTGTACCGCCTTGCGCCCGTTGAGAGCGCAGCAGTAAACGTGGTAGATGATGACGACCCCGACCAAACCGACGAGGAAGTAGAAGCGTTTTTCACACCCGCCATGCGGGCGGAAATAAACCGTCGACATGAGGCGTATTTGTCGGGCAAGGCAAAATTAGTGCCGTTGACGCCCGCATTGAGGAAACAATTATTTGGCGACTTATGATGTATGAAATAGTGTTTGACGATAAAGCATTGCGCGATATTGAAGCATTACGGCACGCAGGCGATAAGCAGGCATTGAGAAAAATAGATGCACTGCTTACTGAATTGGAATTGCATCCCCGCACGGGCACAGGCAAACCAAAACCTTGCCCGCATTGCCGAATTAGAAAAACAGATAAAGCACTAATTGTCTAATTTAAACGACTTAAAATAAAATTTATGACAACAAGTTTCCTATTTGCGGCAGTATTTGCCCTGCTCTGCGGAGCGTTTGGATTAATTGTAAAAAAACATTATCATCTATCGTGGTAATAATCAGTTATTGCAAAAAACAAGGCTAGTACTATCGCCCGAATGGGCGAAATTTGCATAACCGCAGGCAAGCGTAGCGCAGCCTGCGGAAAAACGCAACCGCCGCATAATGGCGCGCGGCGCAAGAGCAACGCCTTGAAAAACAGTTGCTGTCCGCGCGCAATAACAACGGTTGCCAAATGTTTTTCTATTGATATGCAAGCCCTACGGGCTAAATAGCACCTCAAAAAAAGCATTAACCGATTGATAGGAAATCATATAAATCAAAAAAATCATACGAAAATCACAGTTCAGACGATTTAGAGTTAAATAATCTTAAAATATCTCTAATTTTTACCATTAAATATCTGTAATATCATTTTCTTTTTTAACCTTTGTAGCCACATTATTGTTTTTGTCTAATTTAAACCAACGTTTAAATTAGACAAAAACAAGACGATGAAACGACATAACATAAACAAATATAAATAAAAACAATTATGATTATTGCCAATCCTATATACGACCTTGCTTTTAAGCGCTTGATGGAGAACGAGCGCGTGGCGAAGTTTTTTATAGGTACCTTGCTGGGGCAAACTATTGAGGCGGTTACTGCCACTCCGCAGGAGTTCACGCGCTACAACAAAGAAGAGCAACTTACCGTCTTTCGGCTGGACTTTGTGGCAACTATACGCACCGACACAGGCGAACACAAAAAAGTGCTCATTGAGATGCAAAAAGCCAAAGAACTAACCGACTTGATGCGGTTTCGCGGGTACTTGAGCGAGCAGTACAAGAAAAAAGACGTGGTGAACGGACAGTTGGAAGTGTTGCCCATTACCTCTATTTACGTGCTGGGCTTTAACCTGCCCGAAATAAACAGTGCCTGCATACGAATTGGGCGCGAATACACTGATATGATAACGCAGCAAACGATTGTAGAGCGGAGCCACTTTATAGAACGGCTCACGCACGACAGTTACGTGGTGCAAGCGCGGCGCATTTTGCCGCGCTACCAAACGCGCTTGGACAAGTTGATGAGCGTGTTTGCACAAGAGAATTTTACGGACGACCAAGAGGTTACCAAGCAGTACACCCACGAAACGGACGATGTGAATATAAAGGAGATAGTAGATATTTTGCACCACGTGGGCACCGACCCCGCTGAGCGCAAGGAGTTGGACAACGAAATAGAATGGCGGCGCACCTACGAGGAGTGGTTTGGCGATAGAGACAGACAAATTATAGAGAAGGACAAAGCACTTGCAGCCGAAAAAGAAAAAGCCGCAGCCGAAAAAGAAAAAGCCGCAGCCCAAGCCGCAGCACTTACCGCCCGCATAGCAGAATTAGAAAAAAAACTAAACCAATAAGGCTGCATGAAAATCAAAAATTGTCTAATTTAAACCAACGTTTAAATTAGACAATTTTTAAAAAAATATCTAATTTAATAACTCGTTGAAAACCAGAGACTTATGGTCTTTGGTTTTTTCTTTTTTCCCTTCCAATTTTGTCTAATTTAAACGTTGGTTTAAATTAGACAAAAACAAGATTATTTATTGCTATAGTTTTGAACATAACCTAAACCACTAGCGTTGCGTTGTTTTACCATCAAGTTCTTTGAAATTATTGTTATTATTGAGTTGTAGAAGCTTTTAGGGCTGCAACGATTTGAAAATTTTATTTTTATTTATCATTGTAATTTATTATCAATCAATTACAATGAATAAAAATCAGTATGTTTTTGCTCAACTTATAGAGCAAATTTCACCCAAATCGTTTCAAACTATAGTCCAACGCTACAATGGAGACTATAAGGTACAAAATTTTTCGTGTTGGAAACAATTTTTGTGCATGGCATTCGGTCAACTAACACATCGCCAAAGCATAAGCGATACGCTACTTTGCTTGCAGTCCAACGAGCATAAATTGTATCATTTGGGCATCGGGAAAACAGTGTCAAAAAGCACGCTTACACGGGCTAATGAACATCGTTCGTACCGCATTTATCAAGACTTAGCGAT